>NZ_OZ257126.1:1500000-1787500 GCF_965278975.1 Ferrovibrio sp. | reverse complement strand
CTGACTTCCGGCTTCGGCAAGCGCATGCACCCGATCCTCGGTTTCAGCCTGATGCATAAGGGTGTGGATTTCGGCGCCGTTGCCGGCACGCCGATCCAGGCCGCCGGCGAAGGCCTGGTGGAAGTCGCCGGCTGGAATGGTGGCTATGGCAATTATGTGCGGCTGCGCCACGGCAACGGCTACGCCACCGCCTATGCCCATATGACCCGCGTCAACGTGAAATCCGGCCAGCGCGTGCGCCAGGGCCAGATCATCGGCACGGTCGGCTCCACCGGCCGCTCCACCGGCCCGCATCTGCATTATGAAGTGCTGCTGCAGGGTAAGCAGGTGAATCCGATGAATGTGCGCTTCCCCTCGGGCCGCAAGCTCGAAGGTGGCGAATATGAGCGTTTCCGCCGCCAGGTGGAGAGGCTCGACGGCGAAATCCGCGCCACCCCGCTGCTGGCTCTGCTCAACCGCGACTGACGTTAATTTCCCTGCGCCGCCAGCCAGTCGCGCACCGCGCGCAGCAGCGGCCGGCGGAAATGCGCTTCCGGCGCCACCACATGATAGGCCCAGTCGGCACGCCAGCTTTGCTGCCCCACGCGCACCAGATGGCCGCGCGCCAGCAGGTCGCCGAGATGCGGGCCGCGCCCGAGCGCCACGCCCTGGCCCGCCAGGGCCGCCTGCAGCAATACCGATGAATCCGTGAAGCCGATGCCGGCGGCGGGGTCCGGCGGCTCCAGGCCGGCGCGGCGATACCAGCTGGCCCAGTCGAGCCAGGGCTGCGGCGGCAGGGCCGTGCCATCGGCGCCGGTGCCGGCTAGGTCCACATCATGCAGCAGCTGGCCCGGCGTCAGATCGGCCAGATCACGGCCGCCTAAGCGCATCGCTGGGCTGGCGACCGGGAATACCTCCTCATCCATCAGGTGATAGCTGGCGAGCTTCACCGCCCCCGACCGTGCCGGCTGGCGCGGCCCGAAACGGATCACCAGGTCGACATCCTCGCGGTTGAAATCGGTCAGCCGCCGGTTGGTATCGAGCTTCAGCGCCACGCCGGGGAAGGCGCGGCGGAAATTCTCCAGCCTGGGGATCAGCCAGCCCGAGGCCAGCGCCGGCAGCAGGCTGATGCTGACCCGGCCGCGCCCCGGCGTCACCACCCGCGCCGTGGCATCGGCCAGGCGGTCCAGCCCGTCGCTCAGGCCCGGCAGATAGGCCTGGCCGGCCTCGGTCAGCACCAGGCCGCTCGGGGCGCGGCGGAACAGTTGCACTTTCAGCTGCGCCTCCAGCGCCTTCACCTGCTGGCTGACGGCCGCCGGCGTGACATTGAGTTCCTCGGCGGCGGCAACAAAGCCGCTGTTGCGGGCGGCGGCCTCGAAGGCACGCAGCGCATTCAGCGGCGGCAGGCGGCGCGGCATCGGTGTTCCTTCCAGGCTTAGAAAATCTAAGCCAGCTTAGGAGAAAGTCTGGTTTGCGCCAAGCCGGGGCATCGGCTACTTCCGCAGCAACAGCAGCAACCCACGCCGGAGGCCAGCATGCCGAGTTTCGTGACGGATTTTCCCACCGCCAGTGCCGCGGCCGCACAGGCGCATTTCGCCGCCAAGCTCGGCTTCGAGGCCGATTGCTGGGATGTGCACCACGCCCTGAGCTATGGCCTGGCGGATTTCACTTTGCTGGATGTGCGCGGCCGCAAAGCCTATCAGGAAGCCCATGTGCCGGGCGCGGTGAGCTGGCCGCATGCCGATATCACGCCCGAGCGCATGGCGGCGCATTGGCCGCGCGAGACGCTGTTCGTGGTCTATTGCGCCGGGCCGCATTGCAATGGCGCCGACCGTGCCGCGCTCAAGCTGGCGACGCTCGGTTACGCCGTGAAACTGATGATCGGCGGCATGACCGGCTGGGCCGATGAAGGCTTCCGCTTTGCCGCGGGCCGTGAGCCGGGCCAGGTGGAACAGGCAGCCTGAAGGAGCGACCATGCTGACGCTGTACGATTACCGCGATTCCGGCAACGGCTATAAATGCCGCCTGCTGCTGGCGCAGCTCGGCCTGCCTTATACCCATGTCGAACTCGATATCGACAAGGGCGAGACCCGCACGCCGGCCTTCCTGGCCAAGAATCCCAATGGCCGCATCCCGGCGCTGGGTTTCGAGGACGGTACGGTGCTGGCGGAATCCAATGCCATCCTGTGCTATCTCGCAGACGGCAGCGCCTATCTGCCCGGCGACCGCCTGCGCAAGGCGCAGGTGATGCAATGGCTGTTCTTCGAGCAGTACAGCCACGAACCCTATGTGGCGACGCCGCGCTATATCATCCGCCATCTCGGCCGCCAGCATGCGCGCATGGCCGAACTGCCCGAACGGCTGGCCAAGGGCTATGCCGCGCTCGGCGTGATGGAGCAGCAGCTGAGCCGCGAACCGTTCCTGGTCGGCGGGCAGTATTCCATCGCCGACATCGCGCTCTATGCCTATACCCACCGCGCCGACGAAGCCGACATGGACCTCTCGGCCTATCCGGCGATCCGCGCCTGGCTTTCCCGCGTTGCCGCGCAGCCCAGTTATATCAAGATGCTTTAGCAAGAAGCGGATGGCGGGGCGAACATATTCTTTGATACATCGTCATACCCCGCGAAGGCGGGGTATCCACGAGTTTTTTTACTCATCAAAACCAAAAGACACTCGTGGATGGTCCGCCTACGCGGACCATGACGGCACTGTTTGGATTTGAGACCATGACCAACATCAACCGCCCGATGACGGCGCTGGAATGGACGCTGCTGCTGCTGCTCTCGCTGCTCTGGGGCGGCTCGTTCTTTTTCATCGGCGTGGCGGTGAAGGAGATTCCGCCGCTCACCCTGGTCACCCTGCGGGTGGCGCTGGCGGCACTGATGCTGCTGCTGATCCTGCGCGCGAGCGGGATCCAGATGCCACGCCTGGACCAGTCCGGGGCGCGCGTCTGGCGCGGCTTCATCATCATGGGACTGCTGAACAACGCCATCCCGTTCTCGCTGATCGTCTGGGGCCAGAGCCATATTCCGAGCGGACTGGCGGCCGTGTTCAACGCCACCACACCGCTCTGGGCCGTGCTGCTGGCGCATTTCGCCACCGAGAATGAGAAGCTGACCCTGGCGCGGCTGGCCGGATTACTGAGCGGCCTGGCCGGCGTGGCAGCAATGATCGGCCCGGCGGCGCTGAAGGGCCTGGGCGCGGATGTGTGGGCGCAGGGCGCCATCGTGCTGGCGGCAATATCTTACGCCACCGCCGGGCTCTATGGCCGGCGCTTCTCCGCCTGGGGCGTGGCGCCAATGGCGACCGCCAGCGGCCAGGTGATCGGCTCAAGCCTGCTGTTGCTGCCCTTGGCCTTGCTGGTCGATCAGCCCTGGACGCTGCCAATGCCGAGCATGCACACCATCATGGCGGTGCTCGGTCTCGCCAGCATCTCCACCGCACTGGGCTACACGCTGTATTTCCGCATCCTCGCCACCGCCGGCACGACGAACCTGCAACTGGTGACATTTCTGATCCCGCCCAGTGCCATGCTGATGGGCGTGCTGTGGCTGGATGAATCCGTCAGCGCCAGCCAATGGCTCGGGCTGGCGCTGATCGGTATCGGGCTGGCCTGTATCGATGGCCGCCTGCTGCGTTACTTCACGCGGGCGAGGTAATCCAGGAACTGCTCGAAGGTGCCGCCCCAGCCCTGCTCCATGCTGTCATGGCCGCCATCGAAGCAGGCCTGCTCGGCCGGTGTAGGTTCATAGGCACTCCAGTTCACGGTGATGCGGGTCTTGCCATCCGGCGTTTCCTCGAACGTGGTGATGCCGAGCGTCTGCAACGGCCAGTCCGGCCCCATCGGATGGCGTGTCACGCCCTGATCGGCATCCGAGAAGGACACGATACATTCCAGCAGATGCGGCGCCTCGATGCGGCGGAAGGTCCACTTGCCCCACATGTCGCCGCCACCGCCGGGAATCTGCAGGCAGTAATGGAATACGCCGCCAACCCGCAGATCCATGGTGCAATGGGTCATCGGAAAGCCCTTCGGCCCCATCCAGTTCTTCAAGTGATCGGCCTGGGTATGCAGGCGCCACACCAGTTCGCGCGGCGCATCGACAATACGGGATATGACAAACGCGGAACCGGTCATTGTCTCTTTCTCCTGAAAGCGGTCTGGGAAGGTATGCGCGGCTTTTTTAGCGTTCGGCCTGCGCCTTAAGGTCGGCGAGGCCCTGGTCGAAAATCTTGTGCATCATGCTCGGGCGGCAGATCAGGCCGATCAGCTTGTGCAGATAGGCGTTGGTGCCAAACATCGCCCAGGTGACGCGGGTGGCTTCGCCTTCCGGCACCAGGGTGAATTCGGCGAAATTGCTGGCCTTGAAGGGACGCAGGAAATCCAGCTTGAGCAGCAGGCGCTCCGGCATCGCTTCCACCACTTCCATGCGGCCGGCGCCGATCTTGCGGTCACCATCCCAGGCATAAGCGGCGCCGACGCCGCTCGCAGGCCCGGTGAAGCTGCGCTGCATATCCGGGTCCACCTTCTCCCACGGCGACCAGGCCCGCCAGCTTTGCAGGTCAGCCAGATGCGGCATGATCGCCGCGGGCAGCGCCTTGATGGCCGTGCTGCGCTCGATGCGGAAATCATCCGGCCGGGTGGCGGCATAGATCAGCACGGCGGCAATCAGCACGGCAAAGCCGAGCAGGATATAGGTAAGCATCGGGAGGTCCTTTTCTCTCGCGTGTTAGGCCGTCACCAGATCGGCGAGGCGTTCCAGGCTCTGGCCGAAGCCTTCCGCCATGCCCATGCGGGCCATGAAGGCGAGGTCGTCGGCATTACCCATGCGCGCGGTCACGGTCTGGCGCGTGCGCTTGCCGCCATCCAACGGAGCCAGGCGGATCATGTGGATGGCATGGCGCGGCATGGTTTCGATCTCCCATTCGCCGCGGCTGTTATCGGCATCCATGCTGTAGATCAGGCTTTCGCCGGGAATGGCTTCCAGTACCCGGCCCTTGATCGGCAGGCCGACGCCATCCGGCCCCGTCATCACGATGTAGATTTCGCCGCCCGGCCGCGCGTCGATGCGGCAGACCGGGTTGGTATAGCCATGCGGGCCCCACCAGCGGGCGAGATGCGCTGCATCGGTCCAGGCACGATAGACCAGGGCCGGCGGCGCGTCGAAATCGCGCACCAGCACGATATCGTGGCCCTGGGCCGCGCGATAATCGATGGGTTCAATGCTGCTCATCGGACTTCACCTGCTGCAATTGCTGCAGATAGGCATCGAGACGGTCGAAGCTCTCCTCCCAGAAACGCCGGTAGCCCTCCACCCAGCCCGCCACTTCCTGCAGCGGCGAGGCTTCCAACCGGCAGGGCCGCCACTGGGCCTCGCGGCCCTTGGCGATCAGCCCGGCCTTTTCCAGTACCTTGAGATGCTTCGACACCGCCGGCAGGCTCATGGCGAACGGCTCGGCGAGCTGTTTCACCGAACATTCGCCCTGGCTCAGCCGCGCCAGGATCGCCCGCCTTGTCGGATCGGCAAGGGCGGCCAGGGTCTGGCTCAGGCGGTCGGTCGTCACAATTAAACCTATCAGTTAATTAACTTGATGGTTTAATATAGCCGAAATCCCTGACGGTCAACCGGAATCTTTGCGTCCACTTAGCCCCGCATCGGGGACGGGACGGCACACACACGATATTTTCTTTTATTTTCAAATACTTCACCGTCCCTCATACCCGCGAAAGCGGGTATCCCATTCAGCTTTCGTCATAACAAATGAGATGCCCGCCTGCGCGGGCATGACAGGGTCGTCGGGAAACAGAAAAGGGCGGCCCTTCGGCCGCCCTTTCATATCAAAGCGTTAGGTGGTGGCTCAGTGAACCACCTGGCCCTGGATCAGCAGGCCATCCGGGCCGGCGGAGACTGCCACCACGCTGCCATCCTGGATTCTGCCTTCCAGGATCAGGCTGGCCAGCGGGTTCTGCAGCTCGCGCTGGATCACCCGCTTCAACGGCCGGGCGCCATAGACCGGGTCGTAGCCGGCATTGCCCAGCCAGGTCTTGGCCTTGTCGTCGAGGTCCAGCGTGATCTTGCGATCCACCAGCAGCCGGTAGAGCCGCTGGAGCTGGATATCGACGATGCCGCTCATGTTTTCGCGGCTCAGGCGGCGGAACAGGATCACCTCGTCGAGACGGTTGAGGAATTCCGGCCGGAAATGCCCGCGCACCACTTCCATCACGCGATGGCGCACCACTTCGTCGATTTCCTCGGCCTCGGCCTGGGCAAGATACTCGCTGCCCAGGTTCGAGGTGAGGATGATCACCGTGTTGCGGAAATCCACTGTGCGGCCCTGGCCATCGGTGAGGCGGCCATCATCGAGCACCTGCAGCAGCACGTTGAACACGTCGGCATGGGCCTTTTCGACTTCGTCGAACAGGATCACCTGATACGGCCGGCGCCGCACCGCTTCAGTGAGCGAGCCGCCATCGTCATAGCCGACATAGCCCGGCGGCGCGCCGATCAGGCGGCTGACGGAATGTTTCTCCATGTATTCCGACATGTCGATACGCACCATGGCGCTGTCGTCATCGAACAGGAATTCCGCCAGCGCCTTGGTCAGTTCGGTCTTGCCGACGCCGGTGGGGCCAAGGAACAGGAAGCTGCCGATGGGCCGGTTGGGATCCTGCAAGCCGGCCCGCGCCCGGCGCACGGCATTGGACACCGCCACCAGGGCTTCCTCCTGCCCGACCACGCGGCCGCGCAGGCGGGTTTCCATCGCCAGCAGCTTCTCGCGCTCGCCGGCCAGCATCTTGTCCACCGGGATACCGGTCCAGCGCGACACCACGCCGGCGATATCGCTCTCGGTCACCGCCTCGCGCACCATGCTTTTGCCACCGGCGCCCTCGGCCTCCGCCAACTGGCGCTCCAGGCCCGGAATCACGCCGTAGGACAATTCCGAAGCGCGGTTCCAGTCAGCCTTGCGCTGCGCCTGTTCGAGATCGAGGCGGGCGCGGTCGAGCTGTTCCTTGAGATTCTGCGCCGAACCGAGCTTGGCCTTCTCGCCCTGCCAGGCAGCCGACAGCGACGCCGATTGCTGCTCCAGATCGGCCAGTTCTTTTTCCAGCTTGGCGAGGCGATCCTTGGAGGCCGCGTCGGTCTCCTTTTTCAGTGCCTCGCGCTCGATCTTGAGCTGCATGATGCGGCGGTCGAGTTCGTCCAGCGCCTCGGGCTTGCTGTCCACTTCCATGCGCAGCCGCGAGGCCGCTTCATCCACCAGGTCGATGGCCTTGTCGGGCAGGAAGCGGTCGGTGATGTAGCGGTTCGACAACGTGGCGGCGGCAACGATGGCGGCATCGGTGATGCGCACGCCATGATGCACCTCATACTTCTCCTTCAGGCCGCGCAGGATGGAGATGGTGTCCTCCACCGTCGGCTCGCCGACGAACACCGACTGGAAGCGCCGCGCCAACGCCGCATCCTTCTCGATATATTTGCGGTATTCATCCAGAGTCGTCGCACCGACGCAGTGCAGTTCGCCACGCGCCAGGGCCGGTTTCAGCAGGTTGGAGGCATCCATGGCGCCATCGGCCTTGCCGGCACCCACCAGGGTGTGCAGCTCATCGATGAACAGCACGATTTCGCCTTCCGCCGAGGTCACTTCAGCCAGCACGGCTTTCAACCGCTCCTCGAATTCACCCCGGAATTTGGCGCCGGCGATCATGGCACCGAGATCCAGCGCCATCAGGCGCTTGTTCTTCAGGCTTTCCGGCACGTCGCCCTTGGCAATGCGCAGCGCCAGGCCCTCGACGATGGCGGTCTTGCCAACGCCGGGCTCGCCGATCAGCACCGGATTGTTCTTGGTGCGGCGCGACAATACCTGGATCGTGCGGCGGATTTCCTCATCCCTACCGATCACCGGGTCGAGCTTGCCGCTTTCCGCCGCCTCGGTCAGGTCGCGGGCATACTTTTTGAGCGCATCATAAGCCTGCTCGGCGGAAGCGGAATCCGCCTTGCGGCCCTTGCGTAAACCGGCAATCGCCTTCTCCAGCGACGCGACACTCAAGCCCGCAGCCTTCAGCGCCTCGGCGCCGGGGGTATTGGTGAGCAGAATGGCCTGCAACAGGCGCTCGACGGCCACGAAACTGTCGCCGGATTTCTCGCGCAGCTTTTCGGCCTGCTCGAACAGGCGGGCCAGTTCAGGCGCCATGTAAAGCTGGCCGGCGCCCGAGCCTTCTACGCTCGGAATCTTCGCCAGGGCCTCTTCATTCTTCGCCTTGGCAACGCCTGGCTGGCCGCCCGCCGCCTGGACCAGACCGGTGGCCATGCCTTCCGGGTCGTCCAGCAGCACCTTAAGCAAGTGTTCGGGGGTGAAGCGCTGATGGCCGCGGGCCAGCGCCAAGGTCTGCGCCGCCTGAAGAAAGCCGCGGGCGCGCTCGGTGAACTTTTCCAGATCCATTGTCTACTCCTAGGCAGCGACCACTCGCCACATCCCCACCTGGGCAATGCGGACCGGGCCCCACGCTTCAGATGTGGGAAGCCGACGCGGCGGAACAAGGGGAGGCGCACGAAAATTTCGCCGCGTTTAGAGCCGTTTTCCCTATACCCCGGAGGGCTTTACGGTTCGTTGACAGCCCTGTCAGCGGGTTATAGTGTGCAGCGCGAAAAAATCATGGCAAGGCCGTTCGCCGGCCCATGCCAAAGCCAATTATGTCAGCAAAATAAGGTTTGACGTCCATGAAGGTTCTGGTCGCGGTCAAGCGCGTGGTGGACTACAACGTCAAGATCCGCGTGAAGGCGGATAAGACGGGAGTCGATCTCGCCAACGTCAAGATGTCGATGAATCCGTTCGACGAAATCGCCGTCGAGGAGGCTGTCCGCCTCAAGGAAGCCGGCATCGCCACCGAGGTGGTGGCCGTGTCCATCGGCCCGACGCAGGCCCAGGAAACCCTTCGCACTGCACTCGCCATGGGCGCCGACCGCGGCATCCTGGTGAAGACCGACGCCGAAGTGCAGCCGCTGGCCGTAGCCAAGCTGCTGGCCAAGATTTCCGAAGCCGAAGGCCCGCAACTTTTCATCGTCGGCAAGCAGGCCATCGACGACGACAGCAGCCAGACCGGCCAGATGCTTTCCGCCCTGCTGGGCTGGAGCCAGGGCACCTTCGCCAACAAGGTGGCTATTGCCGATGGCAAGGCGAATGTGGTGCGCGAAGTGGACGGCGGCCTTGAAACCGTTGAACTGACGCTGCCGGCGGTGGTCACCACCGATTTGCGCCTGAACGAGCCGCGCTATGCTTCGCTGCCCAACATCATGAAGGCGAAGAAGAAGCCGATCGACGAAAAGACCCCGGAAGACCTGGGCGTGGACATCGCGCCGCGACTCAAGACGCTGAGCGTCGAGGAGCCGCCGAAGCGCAAGGCCGGCATCAAGGTGCCGGACGTTGCCACCCTGGTGCAGAAGCTGAAGACCGAAGCGGGAGTCATCTGATATGAGCAGCCTGGTCATTGCCGAACACGATAACGCCTCGATCAAGGCCCCGACGCTCAACACCGTCACCGCCGCCAAGGCCATCGACGCCGATGTGCATGTGCTGGTGGCCGGCCATAACGCCGGTGCCGCCGCTGCCGCTGCCGCGAAGATCGCCGGCGTGTCGAAGGTGATCCATGTCGATGCGCCGCATTATGCCAACGGCCTCGCCGAAGCCCTGGCACCGCTGATCGCCGGTCTCGCCAAGGGCTATGGGGCCGTATTGGCGCCGGAAACCACTTCGGCCAAGAACACCCTGCCGCGCGTTGCCGCCCTGCTGGATGTGGCGCAGATTTCCGGCATCGTCGAAGTGAAGTCGGCCGATACTTTCGTGCGTCCGATCTATGCCGGCAACGCCATGGCCACCGTGCAGTCGGCTGACGCCATCAAGGTGATCACCGTGCGCGCCACCGGCTTTGCCGCAGCAAGCGCTGAAGGCGGTTCGGCCAGCGTTGAAACCGGCACTGCCGGTGCCGACCCGGCCGTCTCCGTGTTCAAGGGCCAGGATCTGCAGAAGTCCGACCGCCCCGAACTGACCTCGGCCAAGATCATCGTGTCCGGTGGCCGTGGCATGGGTTCGGGCGAGAACTTCAAGCTGATCGAGGCCGTGGCCGACAAGCTCGGTGCCGCCGTGGGCGCCAGCCGCGCCGCCGTCGATGCCGGCTTCGTGCCGAACGACTACCAGGTTGGCCAGACCGGCAAGATCGTCGCGCCGCAGCTCTATGTCGCGGTCGGCATCTCGGGCGCCATCCAGCATCTCGCCGGCATGAAGGATTCCAAGGTCATCGTCGCCATCAACAAGGACGAAGAGGCGCCGATCTTCCAGGTCGCCGATTACGGCCTGGTCGGCGACCTGTTCAAGGTGCTGCCGGAGCTTGAAGCCGAGCTCGGCAAGTAACCGGCAATACGGGAAAACCGCATGATCAAGACCATCGGGGTAATCGGCGCGGGACAGATGGGCAGCGGTATCGCCCATGTCAGCGCGCTGGCCGGTTTCGATATCCTGCTGCAGGACATCAACCCGGCCCAGCTCGAAAAGGCCGTGCAGACCATCACCGGCAACATGAACCGGCAGGTGGCACGCGGCAAGATCGACGAGGCCACCCGCGATGCGGCGCTGGCGCGGATCAAGACCTCCACCGACATCAAGGTGTTCGAAGCCGCCGGCATCGTGATCGAGGCCGCCACCGAGAACGAGGCGCTGAAGAAGAAGATCCTGGTCGAACTCTGCCCGGTGCTGCCCAAGCATGTGCTGATCGCGACCAACACCTCGTCGATCTCGGTGACCCGCCTCGGCTCGGTCACCGACCGCCCGGAAAAGTTCATGGGCATGCATTTCATGAACCCGGTGCCGGTGATGCAGCTTGTGGAGCTGATCCGTGGCATCGCCACGGAAGAAGCCACCTTCCGCGAGGTGCGCGAACTGACCGTGCAGCTCGGCAAGACCCCGGCCAATGCCGAGGATTTCCCGGCCTTCATCGTCAACCGCATCCTGCTGCCGATGATCAACGAGGCGATCTACACCCTGTATGAAGGCGTCGGTTCGGTGGAAGCCATCGATACCGGCATGCGGCTCGGCGCCAATCACCCGATGGGTCCGCTGCAGCTTGCCGACTTCATCGGCCTCGATACCTGCCTCTCGATCATGCAGGTGCTCTACGAGGGCCTGGCCGACAGCAAGTATCGTCCCTGCCCGCTGCTGGTGAAATATGTCGAGGCCGGCTGGCTTGGCCGCAAGACCAATCGCGGCTTCTACGATTATCGCGGCGAACACCCGACGCCGACGCGCTGAGGGCAGGCTCCGCTCAAATCAAAAAGCCCGGCCGCAATGCCGGGCTTTTTTCATGCCTCTTGCTCAGGGCGCCAGCAGCGCCTTGATCACCGCCACCGCTTCCGGCGCATCCCAATGCGCCTCGCCGACCAGGCGGGCGACTTCGCGGCCATCGCGGCCGATCAGGATTGTCGTCGGCAGGCCATAGGCGCCCCAGGCACGGCCCGATTTCATCGAGGTGTCGATATACGGCTTGATGCCGGGCGTGTTGATCTCGGCCAGGAACTTCTCGACCTTTTCGCGCCCGGCCCGTTCCTGCGCCACCGCCACCAGGGCGAAGCCGGGGTCGTTCACCAATTTCTGCAACCGATCCAGGGCCGGCATCTCGGCGCGGCAGGGGATGCACCAGGTGGCCCAGAGATTGACCAGCACCACACGGCCCTTGAAGGCATCCAGCGTGATCTCGGTGTCGTTTTCATCCTTGAAAACCGCTGCCGCCACTGGTTTCGGCTGGTCCGGCACGATAAGTTTGCGCATATCGCCCTGCAACGGCGGCAGATTGCCCGCCCAGGCCCCGTGCGGCGCCGAAGCAGCCAGCAGCAGGCATCCGATTAACCAGGCAAGCAAGCGCATTTCCGTCCTCATGGCTCGACGCATCTCCTCAAATAAGACCCCAGGTAAGGCTTCCGGCAAGCCGAAACAAGCCGCCGCCAACGATTTGTGGGGCGGGCGTTTTGCCGCAGGCCCTGCCGCGATCATGCTGGAGATCAATGCCTCCATCGGCTTCGATCAGCGCCTCTATGCCCAGGATATCGCCGGCTCCAAGGCGCATTGCCAGATGCTGGTGGCCCAGGGCCTGATCACGCCCAAGGAAGGCAAGGCGATCCTCAAGGGCCTGGATACGATCAAGGCCGAGATCGAGGCCGGCAAGTTCAAGATCGATCCCAAGCTGGAAGACATCCACATGCATGTGGAAACCCGGCTGAAGGAACTGGTTGGCACTGCCGCCGGCCGGCTGCACACGGCGCGCTCGCGCAACGATCAGGTGGCGACCGATTTCCGCCTCTGGGTGCGCGATGCCATCGACCGCGCCGATGCCGGCCTGGCCGATCTGCAACGCCGCCTGCTGGCGCGCGCCGATGACTACGCCGACACCGTGATGCCGGGCATGACCCATCTGCAGGCGGCACAGCCGGTGACTTTGGGCCATCATCTGCTGGCCTATGTCGAGATGCTGGGCCGCGACCGCAGCCGGTTCCAGGATGCGCGCAAGCGGCTGAATTTCAGCCCGCTGGGTGCGGCGGCGCTGGCCGGCACCTCGCTGCCGATCGACCGCCACATGACCGCCAAGGCGCTCGGCTTCTCAGGCCCGGTGCCGAATTCGCTCGATGCCGTGTCGGACCGCGACTTCGCGCTGGAATTCCTTTCGGCGGCCAGCACCTGTGCGGTGCATCTCTCTCGTTTCGCGGAAGAGATCGTGCTGTGGTGCTCGGCGCAGTTCCGCTTCATCAGTTTAAGCGATGCCTTCACCACCGGCTCGTCGATCATGCCGCAGAAGCGCAATCCCGATGCCGCCGAACTGGTGCGCGGCAAGGTCGGCCGCATCATCGGCGCGCATAACGCGCTGCTGATCACGCTGAAGGGCCTGGCGCTGACCTATGGCAAGGACATGCAGGAAGACAAGGAGCCGACCTTCGATGCGGCGGACAGCCTTGAGCTTTGCATTGCAGCCACCGCCGGCATGGTCAGCGATTTCACCGCCAACAAGCCGCGCCTGGAACAGAGCGCCGGCGAGGGCTACACCACCGCCACCGATCTGGCCGATTGGTGCGTGCGCAAGCTGGATATGCCGTTCCGCAACGCGCATCACGTCGCCGGCTCCCTGGTGAAGCTGGCGGAAGGCCAGAACAAGCCGCTGGAAGAGTTGACGCTCGCCGAGATGCAGAGCGTGGAGAAGCGCATCACCAAGGATGTGTTCGCCGTGCTGGGCGTGCAGAATTCGGTGAAGAGCCGGGTTTCCTATGGCGGCACCGCGCCGAAGAATGTGCGCAAGGAAATCGCGCGCTGGCGCAAGCAACTGGGGGCGAAGTGATGCGCCGCACGGTTTCACTGCTGCTGCTGTTCGCCTGCATTGGCGTGTTCCTCGCCGGCTGCGGCCGCAAGGATCTGCCGGATTATCCCCAGGATGCCTCCGAACGCCCGGCCAACCTGCCGCGTCGCGGCACGCCTGTTCCCTATAATTAAAAAGAGCCTGCCATGACCGGCCTGCCCTGGTTTTCCTATCGCGATGGCGTGCTGCATGCCGAAGGCGTCAGCCTCAAGGCCATCGCCGAACAGGTCGGCACGCCGGTCTATGTCTATTCGACGGAAGCGCTGGAAACGAGTTACCGCGCGCTGAGCGAGGCTTTCGCCGGCCTGCCGGCGCTGATCGCCTATGCCGTGAAGGCCAATGGCAACCTGGCCCTGCTGCGCCATCTCGGCTCGCTGGGTGCCGGCGCCGATGTGGTTTCGGCCGGCGAGATGCAGCTGGCGATCAAGGCCGGCATCGCGCCGAGCAAGATCATCTTCGCCGGCGTGGGCAAGACCAAGGCCGAGATGGCCCAGGCGCTCAAGGCCGGCAATACCGGTATCTTGCAGTTCAACGTCGAGTCCGAGCCGGAATTGCGCGCGCTGTCGGAAGTCGCCACCTCGCTCGGTGTTACCGCCCCGGTGGCGATCCGCGTCAACCCGGACGTGGATGCCAAGACGCACAAGAAGATCACCACCGGCAAGGCCGAGAACAAGTTCGGCATCCCGATCGACCGGGCGCGCGAAATCTATGCTCAAGCCGCCAAGCTGCCGGGCATCAAGCCGGTGGGCGTGCATGCCCATATCGGCAGCCAGCTTACCGAGCTTGAACCCTATGATGCCACTTTCGAGCGCCTCGCCGAACTGGTGCGCGACCTGCGCGCCTCAGGCATCAACCTGACCCGCGTCGATCTCGGCGGCGGGCTTGGCATCCGCTACAACGACGAGACGCCGCCCGATCCCAAGGCCTATGCCGATCTGGTGCGCAAGCATATCGCACCGCTGGGCTGCGAACTGGCGCTGGAACCGGGCCGCTTCATCGTCGGCAATGCCGGCTTGCTGCTGAGCACGGTGACCTATGTGAAGCCGGCGGAAGGCAAGCGGTTCCTGATTCTCGATGCCGGCATGAACGACCTGATCCGGCCGGCTCTGTACGAGGCCTATCACGGCATCGTGACAGTGGATGAACCCACTGACACAGTGCGGTTTCCCGCCGATATCGTCGGCCCGGTCTGCGAGAGCGGCGATACCTTCGCCGAGGAGCGCCCGATGCCCGAGGTGAAGGATGGGGATTTGCTCGCCATTCTCTCGGCTGGTGCGTATAGTGCTGCCATGGCTTCGACTTACAATGCGCGCCCGCTGGCGCCCGAGGTGATGGTGAAAGGCAACCAGTTTGCCGTGGTCCGCCGCCGCCCTACCCTTGAAGACATGACGGCACTGGAAAGCCCTGCCCTATGGCGAGACCCGACGACGGCCTGACGCAATCGTCGCTCCCCCCGCCCCCCGAGACGGCACAAGCCTCGGGGACCGCTCCGCTCGCCTCGCTCGATTCCCGCCTCCGCCTCAGCCTGTGGGCGCTCTCCTGGGAACAGATCTGGCCCCGGCTGTTCCCCGCCGGCCTGGTGCTGGCCGGCTTCCTGATCCTGGTCGGCTTCGATATCTGGCGCTTCACCCCGCTCTGGCTGCATTGGCTGCTGCTGCCGGCCTTCGCCATCGGTTTCATCGTGGCGCTCTACCTGCCGTTCCGTGGCTGGCGCCGCCCCGGCAATGCCGAGGCCCTGCGGCGGCTTGAAACCTCGAACGGCCTGGAGCATCGCCCGCTCGGCCAGCTGGCCGACAAACTCGCCGCCGGGCAGCAGGATCCGATTGCCGAGGCTTTGTGGCAGGCGCATCGCCGCCGCCTCGCCGCCCGCATCGGCCAGCTTACCGTCACCCCGCCAGAAGCCGGCTGGTGGCGCATCGATCATTGGGGCCTGCGCGTGGCGCTGGGCCTGCTGCTGGTGGTGGCCTGGGCCAGCCCGGGCGAGCCGCTGCAGCAGCGGTTCCGCGATGCCCTGCAACCCGGCACCGCCACACCGCCCGGCGCCAGCCTGGCGCTGGATGCCTGGATCACGCCGCCGCTCTATACCGGCCGGCCGCCGATCTTCCTCAGCCGCGATGGCAAGCCGGTGGTGACCGCCGAAGGCCTGAACATACCTACCGGCAGCCTGCTCAAGCTGCGCCTGCAGGCCAGCCAGCCGATCTACGGCCTCAAGCTGGGCAGCCAGGTACATGCGCTGAAGCAGATCGACGAGCGCAATGCTGAAGTAGACCTGACGCTGAACCTTGCCGAGCTTGGCGGCCAGACCACGTTGTCGCTGCTGCGCCGCGACCATGCGGTAGCCGATTGGGCGCTGAAACTGCTGCCCGATACGGCGCCGAAGATCGCCTTTGCCGATACGCCCAAGACCGTGGCGCCGGATCGCCGCCAGCCGCAGCTGGAAATCGCGCTGAACGCCGAGGATGATTACGGCGTGCAGAAGATCGAGGTGGAAATCCGCCATGCCGGCAGCGAGGAAAGCTGGCTTGCCGACTGGCCGGCGCCGCCCACCATGGCCGGGGGCTTTTCCGACAAGCGGCCGTTCGATTTCGTCGATCACCCGTTGGCCGGCCAGCCGGTGACCCTGACCCTGATCGCCACCGATGCGTTGAACCAGCTGGGCCGCAGCGAGCCGGTGCAGGCCACCCTGCCGGCGCGGCGCTTCACTCATCCTGTCGCCAAGGCGCTGATCGAGCAGCGCCGCCTGTTGGCGCTGAAGCCCGGTGACGCGCCACGCGTCGCCACCGCTTTGCGCGCACTCAGCCTGGCGCCGGAAAGCTATCGCGACGATACGGCGGTGCATCTCGGCCTGCGCATGAGCGCCGCCCGCCTCGGCCTCAACCGCACGCCGGAAGGCCGTGCCGAGGTTTCCGCCCTGTTGTGGCAGACGGCGTTGCGCATCGAGGATGGCAAGTCGAACCTCGCCGAGCGCGATTTCCAGGCGGCCTATGACCGCCTGCAGGATGCCATGGAGCGCGGTGCCGAGGATAACGAGATCCTGCGCAAGATGCAGGAACTGCGCGAGGCGATGGAACGCCTGATGGAAGAGAAGATGCGCGAGGCGATGGAACGTCTGGCGCGCGGCGAGGAGCCGGAGGAATTGTCCGAGGAAGACGAAGCGATGTCGTCCGAGGATTTCCAGGACATGATGGATCAGGCCGAGCAGATGGCGCGCCAGGGCGACCGCCAGAGCGCGCAGGACATGCTTGAGCAGATGCAGCGCATGCTCGAAGCGATGAAGAACATGCGCATCGGCCGCGCACCGCAGAATGGCAAGCAGGGCGAGCAGCAGGGGCGCCAGCAGGGCCGCCGTGGCAATAACGGCATGGGCCAGCAGCAGATGGGCGAGCTGAACGAGATGATGCGGCAGCAGCAGCAATTGCTCGACCGCTCGTTCCGCCGCAGCCAGCAATTCGGTCGCAATGGTCAGCCGGGCCAACCCGGCCAGCCGGGCGGCGACAACGAGGCCGATGCCCGCCAGCAGGAAGACCTGCGCCGCCGCCTGGGCGAGATGATGAACCGCTTCGGCGAACGTGGCCAGCCGATCCCGGATGCCTTGGGCCGCGCCGACCGCGCCATGCGCGATGCCCGCGAGGCTTTGCGCCGGGGCGAGCCGGGCGATGCCATGCAGGGCCAGAATGATGCGCTGGACCAGATGCGCCAGGGCATGCGCGACATCCAGAATGCCAATCGCGGCGGCGAGCCGGGCGGCCAGGCCGATGCCGCCGACAGCCGCCAGAACAACCGCAACCGCGACAGCCGTGATCCCTTCGGCCGCCCCACCGGCGGCATCGAGAATCCGGGCGAATCGACCCGCGTGCCGGAAGCCGGCATGACCGCCATCGAGCGCGCGCGCCGTATCCTGGAAGAATTGCAGCGCCGTGCCGGCGACCGCGACCGCCCGGCCCTGGAACGCGAATATCTCGACCGCCTGCTGCGGCGGTTTTGACCGTTTCCGCGTGGCAGCCCGCCGTATTCCTGCCCTCATACACCCGGGGCGGCAGCCGGAATATGCAGCAAATATAATATTGACCAATAGTAGTATTTGATATTCGATCTTCCCGATATTGGTTTGGGGGAAGACAGGCCATGATCATCCAGCACAACACCGCCTATCTCGGCGTGGCAGCCCTGCTGCTGGCCGGCTGCGCCCATGACAAAGGCGGCGGCGCGAACCCGCCGGCCAAGCCGGAGACGGTGGAAGAAACGCGGGTCTTCTTTGAAAAACAATGCCTGGCCGAAAAGACCGGGAAACCACAGAGCGGCATTCTAGGGGCCTTGCTGGTAGCCGGCGCCTCGGCCGTGATCGACGTGGGCATTGATGCGATCGGAGCCGCCATCAAGGAAGCTGCGGAACCGAAAACCGAAACCAAGATCGCGCGCCAGACGGGGCATTTTCATGCCCTCTCGCGCGATGGCCTGTTCAAGTCAAACAACGACCTGAACTGTCTCATCGTCGTCCATGGGCAGTTCCATCTCACCAAGCCCGCAGAGGCGAAAAAAGGCGGCAATGCCTTTGAGGTCGACACAGCGGCCCTCGGCATGGCGGCGAGCCCGGCCTTCTATATGGAAGCCGAGGCAGAGTATGGCATCGGCGGACGCATCTTCCGCTATCGGCCAGTCTACCTTGCCTATAACAAGCATCTCGGCTCTGGCATGGGCAGGGAAAATCGCGACATCCTGATCACGGTGGCGTTTGGGCCGCCTGCTGCGGATGGCAACAGCAAGGCTGTTGCCATGGCCAAGTTTGAAATCAAGGACATTGAACCGCCCTATGTCAGGACCAGGAGTCAACTGGCGGAAATCGGGCAGCACCGGGCCATGGACTTTGGCTGGATGCCTGTTATCGCGCCCGATAGCAGCAGCGAGGCCCTGGCTTCCGCAATGACCCGGGGCGATGCCGATATTCAGGCGACGCTGGCGAAATACGCCGGACTGGCGGATGCCAAGCAGGAAATTTATGACCGCATCAGCACCGAAGTATTCCGCCAGGTATTGGTGCCGTTTGCCACCGCCCGGGCAACAGCCCAGCGCGAAGCGGCACTGCAGCAGCAGAAGGACGAATATAATGCTGATTCGATGAAGCTGGTGGCGGAACTTGCCAAGCTGCAAGACACCCAGAACACCGCCAGGCAGATCGAAGCCAAACAGGCACAACTTGCCCAATTGAAAAAGATTGAGACGCTTCAGAAGCAGAATGCTGCAGCGGCGCCATCCATGGCCCCGATATTGGGCGGGACGCTGGAGAGAATGAAGGCGGACCAGGTGGCGATCCTGGAGCTTGGCAAGCCAAAGCTGGCTGGCCAGGATTTCGCCATACCGGCAACACCGCTGAACATCGCGGTCACGCTCACCGAAACCAGGAATGCCAGCAAATTGCTGACATTCCTCAACTCGGTTTTCGAGAAGGCGAAACCCGAACTCAAGACTGCGGCCAAGGGTTTGTTGCCAGAATCCGATGCGGCGCAGGAGACCAAACTGGGACAGCAGGAGACCGCTGCGATCTCGGCGATCCGCTCCACACAAGCCTATGAAGTGGCTGCTGCTGAGCTGGCCGCGTTGAGTCCGGCGGCATCTGCCACCGAGCGCCTGAAGGCGGAACACAAGGTAAGCATGGCGCGCGCTGAAGCAAATGTTGCCCGGCGCAAGGCCGGCCTGCCGCCGCTATGAGCCCGGCATCATGAACGCGGCGCTATGAATAATGGCGGATGGTGACGCCCCTTCAGCCGATGGGCTGCCGTTTTTCGCCCCCGAGCCACCGGCACCGGGGGCACCGGTTGCCGATACAGTGCCGACGCGGTTGGAACCCGGCATGCCGATCATGGTGCAGGGAAAGGCGGTCGGCAGCATCGGCTGTTTCGCCATACGGCTGTCAGACGGCAAACGGATGCTGCTCAGTTGCCGGCATGTGCTGCTTGGCAGCGCAGGCACCCCGGTATATCACCCCGATGCTTCACCACCGGGTGCGCATCTCAAGGTGATTGGCATGGTGGCCGCCGATGGTTTCCTGGATCAGCGCGGCGATGCCGCCGCCGCCCAGCTGAATGAAGAGCGCAGTGGCTTCTGGCGCAGCCGGTATTGGCCTGGCCGCAGCCTGGATTTTCGCGACCCGTCCCCGAATGAACGCGTGGTGAAAGTGGGCTGCATCACCGGCCGCACCGAGGGAATTGTCGGCAGCGCGATGATGCCGCTGGCGGAATATCACGGCATCATGTGCTGGAAGGTATCGCCACTGCCGGGCGCCACCAATGTCCTCTGCGACAATGGCGACTCCGGCGCGGTGTGGGTTGCCGTCAGCGATGGTAGAATCGTTGGCCTGCATATCTATGGCCGCAATTCCCCTGGTGCCGCCGGCTACTCCCAGGCCATGCCGATCAGGACTGTTTTCGACCTGCTCAAGCTGCGCCTGCCGACAGCCGAAGAATTGAGACCACCGCCAGAGCCTGATCCGCTGATCGCCCGAGCGCCGGACATCGCGGCCGGCAAAGCCGGCAATACCGGTATTGCCTGAGAGTGATTAAGCGGTTGGCAGGGTAATCCCGCCTGCCGCTAAGCCACCGGCAGTCCGAGTGCCCTGTCGACCCCGGCGGAGAGGTCGACCATGCTGAACGGCTTCTGCAGCACGCCTTTGGAAAGCTCGGCGAGATCGGCGGCGCGGCGGCGCTCCACGGCATAGCCCGACATCATCAGCACCGGCAGGTCCGGATGGTCGCGCGCCACTATCAGCGCCAGTTCGAGGCCATCCATGTTCGGCATGCTGATATCGGTGAGCAGCAGGTCGAAAGGCGCCTTGGCGAGCTTGATCAGGGCTTCGGCGCCATCGCCGACGGTGACGACCTCATGGCCGCGCAGCTCCAGCACGCGGCGAACGAATTCCCGCACCGGCACTTCGTCTTCGGCCACCAGTATGCGCGCCATCTTTCCTCGCCGCTGGACCCCGCCACTAGCATTAACCGGCTAGCACCTACTGTGCGTCAGGGCTCCACTCCCGGCCATTCACGGCCAGGGCTTTCTGTAAACAGCGTGGGCTCGCGGCTTTTTGCAGGTTTTCAGGCCCGATTCGGCTGCGCGCCAAGCTGATGCAGGCTAGCACCCGAGACTCGCGAATCAAGAAAAAATATTTCAATTGATGACAGCCGGCCTGCCCCGCGGCTGGCGCGCCGCGGTTCCCTGAGGCGGGTTCCCTGCTGGCAGAGGACTAATGCGACGGCAGCGGCGCGAAGGCGACTTCGAGGTCGAGCACTTCTTCCTTCTGGCCCGGCAGCTTCACCGAGAAGGTGAGCCGGGCGCCGGCGGCAACCTTGTCGTCCTCCAGCGTGAGCGTATAGGCGTTGAGTTCCTTGCCCGCCGCGCCGCGCATGGTGACGCGAATCGGCGGCACCGGCCGAGTGCGGTCGGACACGTTCACCACCTCGCCCGAAACCTCGATCTTGCTCTCGCCGCCATCCAGCACCACGGCGGATTTCAGGCTGTGCAGTTCCACGCCAAGCCACTTCGCCGGTTCGACATGGATGCCGACTTTCTCATAGACCTTGGCCAGCGGCGGATACATGCCAACCAGCTCGGTGCGCGCGGCATAGCCGCCACCCAGCACGGCGCCAAGCAGCACCAGCAGCAGCAGCCAGCCTAGCCACAGCATCGGCCGGCGCTGCTTCCTGGCGCCTGCGCCACCCCTGCTGAGGCCCTGCTCGGCCAGGCGGGCGCGGCGACGCTCAATGGCGGCCTCGGCGGCATCGGGCTCGGCCTCGGCATCCTCGAAGGGCGAACGGATCGGCGGCGGTTCCGGGTCCGCCTCGGTTTCCGGCAGCGCGAAGGTATCCGACGGGAACATCTGCTCCGGCGTCGGCGGCGGCGGAGGCGGAGGCGGCGGAGGCGGCGGGGGCGGAGGCGGCGGTGGGGGTGGCGGCGGTTCCGGCGGCGGCGCGGGGGCCGGCGGCTCCGGTTCCGGCAACGGGTCCTGGCGCCAGATGTGGCGGCAGACGCTGCACCTCACCTTGCGCTCCATGCCTCCGAAAGAGGCCGCATCAACGCTGAACCGCGTGGCGCAATTTGGGCAGGTGAGGATCATGCCATACAACTGGCCGCTTGGTGCAGTGCCGTTGCCCTTTTGCGTTTTGCTATTTTCCCTTATAGGACGGACAGGTCCGCGCTTGCAAGCATAGGGCCGGACCGGGTTTTTCGGGAGATGCGGGCGGCGTGATACGGTTTCAGAATGTCGGGATGCGGTATGGACCCGGGCCGGAGGTGCTGCGCGACGTCAGCTTCGACCTGGCGCCGGGCTCGTTCCACTTCCTGACCGGCCCCAGCGGTGCCGGCAAGACCTCCCTGCTCAAGCTGATGTACCTGGCGCACCGGCCCAGCCGGGGCCTGGTAACCATGTTCGGCCAGGATGTCGCCGCTGCCGGACGCGACACCCTGCCGCTGCTGCGCCGCCGTATCGGCGTGGTGTTCCAGGATTTCCGCCTGCTGGACCATTTGAGCGCGCTGGACAACGTGGCCCTGCCGCTGCGCATTGCCGGGGTGCCGGAAGCCCGGGTCGTCGAGCATTGCACCGAGCTGCTGACCTGGGTTGGCCTAGGCGACCGCCTGGAGGCCCGCCCGGCAACCCTCTCGGGTGGTGAAAAACAGCGCGTCGCCATCGCCCGGGCGGTTATTGCCAGGCCGAGCCTGCTGTTGGCGGACGAGCCGACCGGCAATGTCGATCCCGACATGGCGCAGCGGCTGATGTACCTGTTCGTCGAACTGAACAAGAGCGGCACGGCGGTGGTGCTGGCAACCCATGACATCCACCTGCTGGACCGCTTCCGCTTCCCGGTGCTGAAGCTGCGCGGCGGCCAGGTGCAGGTACAGCCGGTGGGGGCAACAGCATGAGCGCCGCCACAAATCCCGCACCCAAGCCCACCCCCAACAGGGCCGGGCGCCCGCCTTCCGACCTGCAGCTTGCCGCCGATGCCTCGGCGCGCTTCCTGCCCTGGGCGCTGGCGGTGATGGTGTTCCTGGCCGCCCTGGCGCTGGCCGGGGCACTGGCACTGGATGGCACCGTATCCTCCTGGCGCCAGGGGGTGTCGAGCCGCCTGACCGTGCAGCTTGCCGACCGTCCCGGCGGCCCGGCCATGGCACAGCGGCTGGAAGCGGCGCTGGCCGCCTTGCGCGCCACGCCCGGCGTGCGCCGGGCCGAGGCTTTGGGCCGCGCAGACGTGGAAAGCCTGCTGCGGCCCTGGCTTGGCGATGCCGCCGCCGGTGCCGGCCTGCCGCTGCCCGGTGTGATCGATGTGGAACTCGATCCCACTGCATCGCTGTCGGTGGCTGCGCTGGCTGCCCAGCTTGAACGCGCCGCGCCCGGCGCCCGGCTGGACGATCCGAAGCCCTGGCTGGATCAACTGGTGCGGCTGGCGCGGCTGCTGCAGGGGCTGGGCCTCAGCATCGTGCTGCTGGTCGGCCTGGCGATGGCGGCGATGGTGATCTTCGCCACCCGCGCCGGCCTGGCGGCGCGGCGCGGCACGATTGAACTGCTGCACCTGATCGGTGCCGAGGATGCCTATGTCGCGCGCCAGTTCCAGCGCCATGTCTCGCGCCTGGCCTTCCTGGGCGGCAGCGGCGGCTGGCTCGGCGCGGCGATCATCCTGCTGTTGATCCAGTTGCTGGCATCGAATGTCGGCAGTGGCCTGCTGCCCGGCTTCTCGCTGGCCTGGTGGCACTGGCTGCTGCTGCTGCTGCTGCCCTTGAGCGCCCAGGTGCTGGCGGTGATCACCGCGCGCCTTACCGTGCTCGGTGAATTGAAACGGATGCTGTGAGATGCTGATTCTGCTCGACCGCGATGGTGTGCTGAACGAAGATCGCGCCGACTATGTGAAGTCGCCGGCCGAATTCGTGCCGATTGCCGGCATCGGCGCGGCCATCGCCAGCTTCAACGCGCGCGGCTGGCCGGTGGTGCTGTGCACCAACCAGGCCTGCATCGGCAAGGGCATCATCGACGAGGCGATGCTGGGCCGCATCCATGATCATCTGCGCGATCATATCGCCAGGGCCGGCGCCCGTATCGACCATATCCTGTTCGCGCCCGATCCGCCCTGGGCACAGACCGACCGGCGCAAGCCCGGCCCCGGCATGCCGCGCGAGGCGATGGCGATGTTCCGCCATGCACCTGCCGACACCGTGTTCATCGGCGATACCGATACCGACATGCAGGCAGCCAAGAGCGCCGGCTGCCGCCGCATCCTGGTGCGCAGCGGCAAGGGCGCGGCAGCTCTGGCCAAGGGCCTGAGCGACAGCGCCCTGCCGGTGGCGGTATTCGATGATCTGGCGCAGGCGGCCGAGCGGCTGCTTGCCGAAGGCATCGAGGTGGCACCGCTATGACCCTGCTGCGCCGCCTGCTGCTTGTGGTTCTGGTATTCGGCCTGCTGCTGATCGGCGGCCTGATGCGCTTTGTCGATACCGTGGCCAGGCAGGCGGAACCGCCGCCGGGCCAGCGCACCGATGGCATCGTGGTGCTGACCGGTGGCAGCGGGCGACTCACCACCGCGATCCGGCTGCTGGATGCCGGCCATGCCGAACGGCTGCTGATTTCCGGCGTGAGTACCGGCGCCAGCAAGGCCACGCTGGCGCAGAGTCTGACCCAGGCGCTGCCGGAGCATCTGCTGGCGCGGCCCGAGCAGCCCGGCATCGACGTACCGGCGCTGATGGAATGCTGCGTCGATCTCGGCTTCGAAGCCACCGACACGGCAGGCAACGCGGCGGAAGCCGTGGCCTGGGCGACGGGCCGCGAGTTGCATTCGCTGCGGCTGGTGACGGCGAATTATCACATGCCGCGTGCGCTGGTGGAATTCCGCCGCCAGGCCGGCAGCATCACCATCCTGCCGCATCCGGTGCGCCCGGATTTCCTGCGCGTGGAAGATTGGTGGCGTCATCGCGCCGACGGCTTCTTCCTGCTCGGTGAATACAGCAAATACGTCGCCGCCCTGATCCGGATGCGCATCGAGGATCAGATCGATGGCTGGCTGAAGGCGGATTCCTGATGTTGCTGCTGCTCCGCTCCCTGCTGTTCCAGGCCAGCTTCCTGCTGTTCACCGCCACGGTGGCGATCCTGACCATGCCGCTGCTGGCGCTGCGCTGGCGCAGCATGGTCAAGCCGATCAGCCAGTTCTGGGCGCGCGGCGTGAATGTGCTGCTGAAACTCATCGCCGGCATCGATTACCGTATCGAGGGCCGTGAGAATCTGCCCAAGGGGCCATTCATCCTCGCCGCCAAGCACCAGTCGCTGTGGGATACCTCGGTGGTGCTGGCGCTGTTTGACAATCCCTGCATCGTCATCAAGCAGGAATTGCTGCGCATCCCGATCTATGGCTGGTTCACCAAGGTGCTGGGCATGGTGCCGGTGGACCGCGATGGCGGCGGCGCGGCGCTGAAGCAGATGCTGCGCGCCTGCCGCGCGGCAGCCGAGCAGGGCCGCGTGCTGATCATCTTCCCGCAGGGTACGCGCACGCTGCCGGGCGAAGACGCGCCCTATCAGCCCGGCGTGGTGGCGATCTACCGCGAAACCGGCCTGCCGGTGGTGCCGGCGGCGCTGAATTCCGGCTACTTCTGGCCCAAGCATGGCTGGCGCCGGCCACCTGGCGTGATCCGGCTGCAATATCTGGAACCGATCCCGCCCGGCCTCAAGCGCGATGCCTTCATGGCCGAGCTGACCGGCCGGATCGAGACTGCCAATGCAAAGCTCGAAGCCGAGACGCGGGAATCGTTACAGAAACAATAATAGAACATTTTGTTGACTCAAGGCAGTGGGGCGGTACCATAACCCCATGCCGCTGACCGCACCGATCTCCCAGCAGATCTGGGATATGAAATACCGCCTGAAAGGCCCGGACGGGCATCCTCTGGATCACACCATCGAGGATACCTGGCGGCGGATCGCGGCTGCCGTGGCGGTGCCGGAAGCCGAGCCGAAAGCCTGGGCAGACCGTTTCTACGATGCGCTCTCTGATTTCCGCTTTCTGCCCGCCGGGCGCATCGTCGCCGGGGCCGGTACCGGGCGGAAGGTGACGCTGTTCAACTGCTTCGTCATGGGCAGCATCCCCGACGACATGAGCGGCATCTTCGAGCATCTGAAGGAAGCCGCGCTGACCATGCAGCAGGGCGGCGGCATCGGCTACGATTTCTCCACGCTCAGGCCACGCGGCGCGCTGGTGAAAGGCGTCGGCGCCGATGCCTCGGGTCCGTTGAGCTTCATGGATGTGTGGGACGCCATGTGCCGCACCATCATGTCCGCCGGCCATCGCCGCGGCGCCATGATGGCGACGATGCGCTGCGACCATCCCGATATCGAAGCCTTCATCGCCGCCAAGCAGGAGCCGGGCCGGCTGCGCATGTTCAATCTGTCGGTGCTGGTGACCGATGCCTTCATGCAGGCGGTGCGGCAGAACCAGCCCTGGGAACTGCGCTTCAACGGCACGACCTACAAGACGCTACAGGCGCGCGACCTGTGGGAGCGCATCATGCGCGCCACCTACGCCTATGCCGAGCCTGGCGTGATCTTCATCGACCGCATCAACCAGCGAAACAACCTGCATTACTGCGAGAGCATCAGCGCCACGAATCCCTGTGGCGAGCAGCCACTGCCGCCCTATGGCGCCTGCCTGCTTGGCTCGATCAATCTGGCCCGCCTGGTGCGCCAGCCATTCGAGGAGGGCGCGGCGCTGGATATGGCTGAACTGCGCCGGCTGACCACCATCGCCGTGCGCATGCTGGACAACACCATCGAGGTGTCGAATTTCCCGCTGGCAGCGCAGGCCGAGGAAGCACGGATGAAGCGCCGCATCGGGCTGGGCGTCACCGGCCTGGCCGATGCGCTGATCCTCTGCGGCGCGCGCTATGGTTCACCACAATCCCTGGCGCTGATCGAAACCTGGCTCTGCGAAATCCGTGATGCCGCCTACCGTGCCTCGGTGGAACTGGCGCGCGAGAAAGGCCCCTTCCCGCTGTTCGACGCCGAAGCCTATCTCGCCGGCGCGACGGTGGCGGAACTGCCCGAGGATATCCGCGCCGGCATCCGCGAGCATGGCATCCGCAACGCATTGCTGACGTCGATTGCGCCGACCGGCACGATTTCGCTGTTCGCGGACAATATTTCCTCCGGCCTCGAGCCGGTTTTCGCCTTCAGCTACAGCCGCAATGTGCTGATGCCCGATGGCAGCCGCCGCGAGGAGGAAGTGAGCGACTACGCGCTGCGGCTCTACCGCCAGATCAAGGGCGAGGATGCGCCGCTGACCGAGGCTTTCGTCGACGCCCAGAGCCTGGCGCCCGCCGATCATGTGCGCGTGCAGGCCGGCGTGCAGAAATACATCGACAGCTCGATTTCCAAGACCATCAACCTGCCCGAAGACATTTCCTTCGAAGCCTTCAAGGATGTCTACGCGCTGGCCTATGACAGCGGCTGCAAGGGCTGCACCACCTATCGCCCCAACGAAGTGACCGGCGCGGTGCTGAGCGTGAAGAAGGCCGGCGGCAAGGCCGCAACGAAAGCGCAGCAGGCCGAACTGCCGCTGGTGCCGGCACAGCGCCCGGCTGCCATCACCGCCTCACCGATTTCGGGTAGCTCAATTTCAGGCAATTCTGTTTCGGCGGGCGGCGTGGTCTACATGACCCGGCCGCTCGACCGCCCGGAAGCCCTGCCCGGCAAGACCTACAAGATCACCTGGCCGGATTCCGAGCACGCCATGTACATCACGGTGAATGACATCGTGCAGGATGGCCGGCGGCGGCCGTTCGAGGTGTTCATCAACTCGAAGAATACCGAGCATTATGCCTGGACCGTGGCGCTGACCCGCATGATCTCGGCGGTGTTCCGGCGCGGCGGCGATGTCAGCTTCGTGGTCGATGAGCTGAAGGCGGTGTTCGATCCGCGCGGCGGGCAATGGATGGGCGGGCGCTATATCCCGTCGCTGCTGGCTGCCATCGGCGAGGTGATCGAACGCCACCTGATCGATATCGGCTTCATCAGCGGCCCGGATCAGCCTGCCGCCGATAGCGTGGTGATCCCGCTGGTGGCCCAGGTTAACGAACCGGCGGCGCGGCCGATGGCCGGCCTGCGGCAATGCCCGAAATGCGGCCAGCCCAGCCTGATCAAGGCCGAGGGCTGCGACACCTGCACCGCCTGCGGCTATAGCAAGTGCGGCTGACACGGCTATAGTGGGTTGCAGAGAAAACCCAACCATACTCGAAATATCCTGCCGTGCCTGAAATTCAACGACGCCACTTCCTGCCCGGAACGCCGATCTTCACCCAGGGAGACGAGGGCGACTGCCTGTATTTCGTCGAGGAGGGCCGCGTGCGCATCTGGCGCAGCGAGGCCGGGAAGACCGTGGTGCTGGCGGAAGTGGAGCGCGGCGGCCTGTTCGGCGAAATGGCGCTGATCGACGATCAGCCGCGTTCGGCCAATGCCACCGCCGTGGATGAAACCTTCGTGCAGGTGATCCCCGGCGTGCTGCTGAAGCTGAAGCTGGAGCGCACCGACCCGTTCCTGCGCAAGCTGATCAACATCCTGACCCGCAACCTGCGCCAGACCACCGAGCCGCTGCCCCGGCTGCTGCCGCAGGACACCTTCTATTATGACGTCAGCGGCAAGGAAAAACCGGAATGACCGCGACCATCCGCGCCGTGCTGTGGGATTTCGGCGGGGTGATCCTGAGCAGCCCGTTCGAAGCCTTCCGCCGCTATGAAGCCGAACGCGGCCTGCCGGCTGATTTCATCCGTGGCATCAACAGCCGCAATCCCGACAGCAATGCCTGGGCCCGCTTCGAGCGCGGCGAAACCGATGCTGCCGGCTTCGGCGAGCTGTTCCTGGCCGAAAGCACGGCTTTGGGCCATCCGCTGCATGGCCGCGAAATCCTGCCGCTGATTTCCGGCGAGCTGCGCCCGCGCATGGTGGCAGCCCTCAAGCAGGTTAAGGCCCGCTTCAAGGTTGCCTGCCTCACCAACAACATGCCGCTGGGCCACGGCCCGGGCATGGCCTTGCGTGCCGACCGCGCCGCCGCCATCGCTCAAGTGATGACCTTGTTCGATGCCGTGGTGGAATCGAGCAAGATCGGCATCCGCAAGCCGGAGCCGGCCTTCTATCAGGCTGCCTGCGACCTGCTCGGGATTCAGCCCACGGAAGCCGTGTTCCTCGATGATCTCGGCATCAACCTGAAACCGGCGGCAGCCATGGGCATGCGCACCATCAAGGTCGGCGACCCGGATGTGGCCTTGCAGGAACTCGGTCGCCATATCGGCATGGAGTTTCCATGATCAGCGCCCTGGATCAGTTGAGCCGTGATTACGGCACCGTCGCTGAACTGATCCGCGCCCATGCCGCCGAACGGCCAGAACGCATTGCGCTGATAGAAGGCGAGCGGCAACTGGATTTTGCCGGGCTGGATGCGCTGATGGACCGCATCGCCGCCGCCTTGCAGCGCGAAGGTCTCGGCCCGGGCAATGCCATCGCCATCGTCGCCTCGGCTTCGATCGAGTATGCCGCCGTATTCCTTGGCGGCCTGCGCGCCGGTGTGGCAGTGGCGCCATTGGCGCCGTCCTCGACGCCGGAAAGCCTGGTGGCGATGACCGCCGACGCCGATGCCGCGATCCTGTTCCTGGATGGCGGCAACGAAGCCGCCCTGACGGGTGCTGGCGTGCTGAACCAAGTGACGGCGCGCCGCGTGCGCCTGGATACCGATGCCTTCGAGGCCTGGCTGGCACCTGCCGGCGCGAAGCCGGCAGCGGTGGATGTGCATCCCGATGCGCCGTTCAACATCATCTATTCCTCCGGCACCACCGGCACGCCGAAGGGCATCATTCAGCCGCACAAGATGCGCTGGTCGCATGTGCAGCGTGCTTCGATCAACGGCTACAACACCGAACGCACCGTGGCCCTGCTCTCCACGCCACTCTATTCCAACACCACGCTGGTGATCTTCTTCCCGGCACTGGGCTGGGGCGGCACCGTGGTGCTGATGCCGAAATTCGAGGTGAAAACCTATCTCGATCTGGCGCAGCAGCATCGCGCCACCCACACCATGCTGGTGCCGGTGCAATACAGCCGCCTGATGCAGCACCCGGATTTCGACCGCTATGATCTTTCCAGCTTCGAGGCCAAGTTCTGCACCAGCGCACCCTTTGGCGCGGCACTGAAGGCCGATGTGGTGCGGCGCTGGCCGGGCAAGCTGATCGAGTATTACGGCATGACCGAAGGCGGCGGCACCTGCATCCTGCAGGCCCATGCCCATCCCGACAAGCTGCACACGGTTGGCCGCCCGGCGCCGGGCCATGATGTCCGCCTGATCGACGAACAGGGCAATGAGGTCGGCCCCGGCGAGGTTGGTGAGATCGTCGGCCATTCCGGCACCGTCATGGTCGGCTACCACAAGCAGCCGGGCAAGACCTCGGAAGCCGAATGGTATGACCGCGAGGGCCGCCGCTTCATCCGCACCGGCGATATGGGCCGCTTCGATGCCGATGGCTTCCTGACGCTGATGGACCGCAAGAAGGACATGATCATATCCGGCGGCTTCAACGTCTATCCCAGCGACATCGAAGCCGTGTTGCGTGGCCATGAGGCTGTCGCCGAGACCGCCGTGGTCGGCATGCCGTCCGAACGCTGGGGCGAAACGCCGGTGGCCTTCGTGGTGCTGAAACCCGGCGCCAGCACGACGAGCGATGCCCTGCTTGCCTTCGCCAACGCGCAGCTCGGCAAGACCCAGCGGCTGGCGGCGATAGAAATCCTCGACAGCCTGCCGCGCAGCGCCATCGGCAAGGTACTGAAGCGCGAATTGCGCGACGGTTTCGGCCGCCGCCTGGCCTGAGGCCTCTCAACCTTCCCTGCTTCGTTAATCGATTCGCCTCACCGGCTTGCGCCGCCTGTGGTTGCATAATCCTGTATTCTCGTATTTTTATATATTTTCTGCTTTCTACACTCTCATAACTAGTGTTTATTGGTTGTGTATCTAAATTTTCAGCATCTTTTAATCCATATCGGAGGACTCACTCATGCCCACCAGCCCCACCACCACATCCAGCCTTGGCGCCTTGCCCCCGGTTCCGGTGCCGATCATCAACCGGCCGCTGTCCAACCTGCCTGCCGACATTTCTGCCGCCAAGGCACTGGCCCAGGCGGCGATCAATGTCGAGCTGTTCACCATCCCGCTCTACATGGCGGCGATGACCTCGCTGCAGGGCGTGCATGAAATCAACGCCAGCGGCATCACCTATTACGAAGGCCGGGCCTGGCCGGGGATGAACACGTCGGCCACCGCCACGACGCCGAACCAGCAGGCCTATAACGCCATCTTCGCGGTGTTCATCGAGGAGATGCTGCACCTGCAGCTTGCCGCCAATGTCGCCTCCGCCCTGGGCGCGCAGCCGAGCTTCACCAGCGCGGCGCTGCAGACCAGCACCCACGGCTGGACCTGCTATGGCGCCAGCAACACCACCATCCCCCATATCGTCAACCTGACCGATCTGGTGGCGCCCTATAGCGGTCTGGTGGTGAACCTGAATCCTCTGACCGTGCCACAGACCCAGCTGTTCCAGCTTATCGAGCAGGATCACGACACGGCGCTGAACAACATCCAGCCCGCCGCGCGCAGCAAGTATTTCCCCACCGCGCCCTTCGCCGGCTGGACGACGGCGATGACCGAGCAGGACCTGCCGCTCTTCGGCACCATCGGCTGGATGTATTACTGCTACATGCAGTACATCACCATGGTCTACACCGATGGCTCCACGCTGTTCGAGAAGATGTTCGTTGCCGGCAGCGTGCAGCAGGACATGTTCAACAGCGCCAGCAAATCGCACGCCGCCGAATACCCGCTGATGCCGGCAACGATCACTGCCGCCGATCCGCTGCTGGCCATGGGCCAGGCGGTGGACATGATGCTGGCGATCACCGACCAGGGCGAAGGCGCCGGCCAGGATGGCGCCAGCCTCACCAACCTGCTGCCGGCCAAGGCCCGCCTGTCGCTGAAATCGGTGAAGGCGGTGAAGCCGCCCAAGGATGATGGCGGCGTCGATGTGATGTTCCAGCCCGATGCGCAGAACCTTGCCTTCGACTATCCCTCCTACAATTCCGATGGCAGCCAGGCAGCGCAATCCGCCGATGCCACGGCGCGCGGCACCTGGGGCGCCACCACGCATTACGACAACTTCGTGCAGTTGCAGACCCTGGCATCCACCGTCACCACCTTCCCGGCCTGGTTCAAGGCCGGCAATAGCTGGACTGCCGCCCTGCTCACCACCACGCCGGCCAATCCCAGCCCGCCGACCAATATCCCGAGTGCGCAGCAGGTGGCGGATGCGCTGAACGCACTCAGCGGCGAAGCGGCATTGCTCAACACGGTGGCCACCGGCGCCATTGCCGGCATCACGCTGGGGCTCAATCAGTATTGGGCCAGCCAGAGTGCCGGCTTCCCCTATCCGGCCATGGTCGGCGCCGGCGACCGCATGACCATGTGCTGGGCGGCGAACAGCGCGCCCGATCTCTCGCAGGGCCTGACGCCGCAGCCCGATCCGGGCCGTTCGCCCAGCGCCTGCCAGGGCCTGAACTATCAGACGCCGCCGGCCAGCCCGACTTGCGGCACCGTTGCGGTGTTCCATTCCTGCCGCGGCACCAACACCTGTTCCGGCCAGGGTGGCTGCGGTTTCGCACAACCGGATACCGGCAGCCCGCAGACTTGCTCCGCCGTTGCCGCGCGGCGCGTGCGCAAGCCGCGCATGTCTGCCCCTCATGGCGGGGCGGTGGGCGGCACCTGTGGCGGCCCGACCCCAGGTCCGACCCCGGGCCCGACGGTCTACTCGTCGCCGGGCGACAACGCCTGCCAGACATTGGGTGGCTGTGCGGTGCCGATCTCGGCCTCGCAGCTCTATCCGGAAAGCGGCACGATGCAGGTCTATAACCTGTTCGGCGCATCGCCACAGAAAGTCGGCACCATTCCCTTCGCGCTTGGCGATGCGGTGTTCGACGTCGCCTGGCAGGCCTATACGATGGTGATGCAGGGCCAGGGCGTGACGCCGACCAAGCCGGCGCCCTCCACCCTGCGTATCGCGCTGCCGCCCTCGACTTAATGTCGGGAGCGATGAGACTGGGCCTGCCGCATCTCGGCTATGGCCTCGGCCTGCGCCAGGAGCATCTGCCGGCCATCATGGCCAAGGGTGCCCGGGTCGACTGGTTCGAGGTGATCACCGAGAATCTGCTCGGGCATCGCGGCTATCTCCGCCGGGCGGTCGAACGCCTGGCGGAGACCACGCCGATCGTGCTGCATGGTGTCACGCTCTCCATCGGTGGCAGCGACCCGCTCGATCTCGACTACCTGTGCGCGGTGAAGCAGCTTGCGGCCGATCTGCGCGCGCCGTGGATTTCAGACCATCTCTGCTGGACCAGCCTGGGCGGCCATACCAGCCATGACCTGCTGCCGCTGCCGCTCACCGAAGCTTCCCTGCGCCATGTCACCGCCCGCATATGCCAGGCACAGGATTATCTCGGGCAGCGCCTGGTGCTGGAAAATCCGAGCAGCTATCTGCGCTTTCGCCAGGACAGCATGCCGGAATGGGAATTCCTCGCCCGCCTGGCCGATGCCGCCGATTGCGGCCTGCTGCTGGATGTCAACAACGTCCATGTCTCGGGCCGCAACCACGGCTTCGACCCGGAGACTTATATCCGCGCCCTGCCGCCGGAACGCATCGTGCAGCTGCATCTTGCCGGCGCCACCGATTGCGGCACGCATCTGATCGATACCCATGACCACCCGGTGCACGATGAAGTCTGGGCGCTCTACCGCCTGGCGCAGCAGCTGACCGGCGGCGTATCGGTATTGCTGGAATGGGACGCACAGCTGCCGAGTTACGATGACCTGCTGGGAGAACTCGCTAAAGCCTGGGCGGGTGCATGACGCCTGATCTCGAACAGCTCCAGCATTGGCTCCTGCTGCGCCTGCTGCGGCCCGATATCACCTTGCTGCCCGGCGATGCCGAAATCGTGGCAGCGCCGCCTGCGGGCGATGCCGGGCAGCGCCTGGCGATCTATATCGAAGCCTACCGGCTGCGGCTGCTGGAATGCCTGAAAGCGGATCATCCCGGCCTGGCGCGGCTGCTGGGCGATGCCTTGTTCACGCAACTGACCGAGGCCTATATCCGCGCCGCGCCACCAAAAGAGCATAGCCTCTATGCGCTGGGTGCCGGCTTTCCCGCCTTCCTGCGCCGGACGCAGCGTGGTCAGCAACGCGACCGCGCCCTGGCTCTGGCGCTCGATCTCGCCCGCTTCGAGCGGCAGTGGAACGAGGTCCTGCGCGCCCAGGGCCTGGAAGATACTCCGGCGCACATACTCAGCGCGCATCCTGAATTGCTGCTGCACTTGCCGGCAACGACGCGGCCGCTGCTGCTGCGCCAGCCGCTTGCCTTGCTGCAAGGCTGGATCACCGGCGAGGATGCAACACCGGCAGCAAGCAACGCATCGCTGCATTACGCGCTGATCGCACGGCGCAACTGGGGCGTGGTGGCACAAAGCATCGAGGATTGGGCCTTCCACGCCCTGCGCGCGGCCCAGGCCCGGCCACGCAGCCTGCATGATTGCGCGGTCATCGCCGCGCGCCGCCTCGGGCGTGAACCAGCGGCTATCCTGGCGAAACTGCTGCTCTGGGCGCCACTGGCACAACAGGCGCAACTGCTGATTCTGCACTCACCAGCGCAGCAGATCGAAGCGCACCAGGCGGTAGGGCATCGGCGGCAAGCCATTCTTCAGCCGCAGCGGATGCTCGATCAGCTGCACCAGCGCCATCGCGGCGAAGGCACCCGCGAAGGACAGCGCCAGGTTCGCCAGCATGGCGACGGATTCCCATAAGCCGGCAAGATTCTCCGGCAAATAGGGCGGCAATGCGCCAGCCACGCCCTGGCCCAGGCCGAAGCCGCAGATCAGCGCCAGCACGTTGCAGCCATAGCGCGCCAGCCGCCGGCCCTCGCTGGGCTCAAGTTCATGGCGCACCGCCGTGATGGCGCCGAACACCGAGAACAGCAAGGTGCCTGCGAGCAGGGCAAGATTGACTTCTTGCATTGTTATGTTCCCCGTGTGACGTCTGCTAGCTGTGACCCAATACCGGATGCGGCTTATAGGGCTCTTCCAGGAAGGCCATCTCATCGGCGCTCAAGCTGATCTTCAACGCCGCGAGGGCATCGTCGAAATGGCCCGGCTTGCTGGCGCCGATGATCGGCGCGGTGACGCCCGGCCTGGCCAGCAGCCAGGCCAGGGCCACCGATGCCGCCCTGGCGCCGCGTTTCTGCGCCAGTTCCGCCACGCGCTCGGCGATGGTGAAATCGCCCGGCTGGTAATACATGCGCTGCGCGATGTCGTCGGTCTTGGCGCGCTCGGTATCGCCCCAGCCCTGCTTCAGGCGGTTGCCGGCGAGGAAGCCGCGCGCCAGCGGCGACCACGGGATGACGCCGATGCCATTGGCGCGGCAGAGCGGCAACATCTCGCGCTCCTCCTCGCGGTAGACCAGGTTGTAGTGATTCTGCATCGCGACGAAACGCGCCCAGCCATTGGCTTTCTGGCGGTGCAGCGCATCCATGAACTGCCAGGCATACATCGAGGACGCGCCGATATAGAGCGCCTTGCCGGCACGCACCACATCGTTCAGTGCTTCCAGGGTTTCCTCCACCGGCGTATTCGGATCGTAGCGGTGGATCTGGTAGAGATCGATGTAATCAGTGCCGAGCCTTTTGAGCGAAGCATCGATGGCGGCCATGATATGCTTGCGCGACAGGCCGCGGCGGTTCGGGCCGGAGCCCATCGGGTTATACACCTTGGTCGCCAGCACGGTTTCGCTGCGCTTGGTGAATTTCTTCAGCATGCGGCCGGTGATCTCTTCCGACACGCCGATGGAATAGACATCCGCCGTATCGAAGAAATTGATGCCGGCTTCCACCGCCTGGCGGAAGAACGGCTCGCTCTCGGCTTCCGGCAGCACCCAGGAGCGCCATTTCGGATCGCCATAGGTCATGCAGCCGAGGCAGAGGCGGGACACCATCATGCCGGTAGTGCCGAGGCGCAGCATATCCATGATTTCAGAATCCCTTCGTTTTGGTCTGACGGGCGCAGAGTTTCTGCACATCGCCGAGCAGCAGGTGCAGCGGCCCATCGTTGATGCCCAGCGCATCGAGATGCGCCACGGTGTTGCTTAAGTATTCGGCATTGGGGCCGCGCTGGCCGCAGGATTGCGCGATGACGCGGGCAGCCTGCTTCTCGCTCAGGCGCCCGGCATATTGCACATGATGCGGATCGGCGACGAAGGCCAGCACGCGGCGGCGCTCGCCGGCAATGGCGGCATTGTGGAAGCCGGGCCGGTAGACCCCGGTCAGCATCTCGCGGCGATAGAGATAATCGATCACCGGCGCTTCATCGGCCTTGCGCACGCGGAAGGCGCGGCCGACGCAGGAGCCGCCGGGTTTCAGCCCCAGCACCAGGCCGGGCGCTTCCGGCGTGCCGCGATAGCGGTGCGACCAGACGCAGAAAGCGCGATGGAAACCCCAGAGCCGTGCCGTTACCGCATCGAGATGCGGAAAGCCCGGATCCCACATCAGCGAGCCATAGCCGAACACCCAGAGCGCCTCGCCCTTCGGCACTTTCACGCGCGGAAAAGCCGGAGCGGTCTCGCCCGGCAACGGCGGTTCGGCATCAAAGGGAATGGCGGGACGTTTCGGCATCAGCGCTTGAGGTTGACCAGGGCGACACCGATCATGGTAACGCCCATGCCGAGCAGGGCCAACAGGCTGAGCGTCTCGCCGAACAGGAAATACGCCACCACCGCCGTACAGGGCGGCACCAGGAAGAACAGGCTGGAGACCTGGGCGGCGGCACCGCGCCGGATCAGCACGAACAGCAGCGAGATGGCGCCGAGCGACAGCACGATGCAGAGCCAGGCGAGTGCGAAGACCAGTTCGCCACTCCAGATCACCTGCCTTGTCTCGAAAGCCAGGGCGAAAGGCGCCAGCGCCAGGGTGGTGATGCCATACTGGATGGCATTGCCGCTGCGCAGGTCGAGTCGGGGGCAGTAGCGTTTCTGATACAGCGTGCCGAGCGTGATGCCGAGCAGCGCCAGCACCGAGAGGCCATAACCGAGCAGGCTGCCGACCCCGAGATCGAGCTTGGTCCACACCACCAGCACCACGCCGCCGAGGCCCAGCGCCAGGCCGGCCCATTGCCGCAAAGTGACCTGTTCGCCAAGGAAGGATCCGGCGGCGGCGGCCACCAGCAGCGGCTGGATGCCGACGATCAGCGCCGAAATGCCGGCGGGCACGCCGTGATGGATCGAGGCGAACACGCCACCGAGATACACCGCCTGCAACAACAGCCCGGCCACCGCGATATGCCCGGCCTCGGCCCAGCTTTTCGGCCAGGGCGCGCCGGTGACGGCGGCGAACAGGGCCAGCAGCACGGTGACGCTGGCGAAACGGATGATCAGGAAGGTGACCGGTTCGACATAGGGCAGGCCGAGCTTGGCGCCGATGAAGCCAGTGGACCACAGCAGCACGAATACGGCAGGCATGGCAGCAAGGGCCAGGGCAGTGGCCGGGCCATTTGTGCGGGAACTTGACATGGGGGACGAGACGTTTCCTTGAACTTTGCCCGATCATCGCGCCGATATGCCGCGCCCGCAAGCCATGGAGGGGACAGGCCGGCAGGGCTATACTTCGGCCATGCGCCTACGCTTCGTTTTCCTCGCCGGTGCGATCCTCGGCGGCCTGCTCGGCTATTACGCGGTCTGGAGCCTGTTGATCGGCCGCGTCGAGGCCGCCGTGCTGGCTTTCCAGAGCACGCAGCGCGCCCAGGGCCGCGATTTCAGCTTTGTTTCAATGCAGCGTGGCGGCTTCCCGTATCGCCTGAGCCTGCGGCTGGATGGCGTGGCCTGGAGCGAGCCCAAGGCCACCGGCTGGCGTGCCGAAGCGGAAACGCTGGTGGCGCATCAGCAATTGTGGAGCAGCCAGCATATCGTGTTCGAGCTGTTCGGCCGCCAGGCCTTCACCTGGCGCGACGGCAGCGGCAGCCATGGGCTGAGCCTGGTGCCGGAGCGCGGCCGCGCCAGCCTGGTGCTGGATGGCGCCGACCGCTGGCTGCGCTTCGCCGCCGATATCCAGGGCGCGCGCTTCGGCGATGCCCTGCAAGGCTTCGAGGCCCAGCGGCTGCAACTGCATCTGCGCCAGGCCGGCAATGTGCCGCCGATGCAGGATGTGGCGTTGCAGGTGAATGGCCTGTCATTGCCCGCCAGCCTCGATGGCCCGCTCGGCCGTCAGGTGCAGGAACTCAACCTGATCGGCAGGCAGACCGGCCCCTGGGTCGGCAACAGCCTGGAAGATACGCTGGGCGGCTGGCGCGATGCCGGCGGCATTGTCGAATTCAGCAATGTGGTCTTGCACTGGGGCGCGGTGCAACTCAGCGGCGACGGTTCACTCACCATCGACAAGCAGTTCCGCCCGCTCGGCGCCATGGGCGGCAAATTGCTCGGCGCTGCCGCCGGTATCGATGCGCTGGTGGCAGCGGGCAAGATGCAGCCGCGCGAAGCGGCAGCGGCCAAGGCGGCACTGGCTTCTCTGCACAAGCAGGATCAGGGACCGGAGCCGTATCTGCCGCTGCCGCTTACCGCGCAGGATGGCAAGTTGAGCATCGCCAATGTGCCGCTGTTCCCGCTGGAACCGCTGTTCAGCGCGAAGAAGTAAGCAGCCTACTTCTTTTCCGCGCGGCCGAAATCCGGCGCGTTGGTTTCCTGGCCGGCATCGATGATGGCGCGGCGGATGGCGCGGGTGCGGCTGAACAGCTTGAACAGCGTGTCGCCATCATCCCAGCGGATCGCGCGCTGCAATGCCGTGAGGTCTTCCGTGAAACGTTGCAGCATATCGAGCACCGCTTCCTTGTTGTTGAGGAAGACGTCGCGCCACATGGTGGGATCGGACGCCGCGATGCGGGTAAAATCGCGGAAGCCGCCGGCGGAATATTTGATCACTTCCGACTGCGTCACCATCTGCAGGTCATCCGCCGTGCCGACGATGTTGTAGGCGATCAGATGCGGCACATGGCTGGTGATTGCCAGCACCAGATCATGGTGCCGGGCATCCATCACTTCCACCTTGCTGCCGAAGGATGACCAGAAAGCGGACAGCTTCGCCAAGGCCGTGGCATCGCTGCCCTCGGCCGGCGTGAGGATGCACCAGCGGCCGGCGAACAGGCTGGCGAAGCCGGAGGCCGGGCCGGAATGTTCGGTGCCGGCCACCGGATGGCCGGGAATGAACTGCACGCCGGCAGGCAGATGCGGCGCCACGTCGCGGATCACCGACTGCTTCGAAGAACCGACATCGGAAACGATGCAGCCCGGCGAAAGCCCCGGCGCCATCTCCTCTGCCACGCCGGCATAGGCACCAAGCGGCACGCAGATGATCACCAGGTCGGCGCCGCGCACGGCTGCCGCCGGATCGGCATAAGCCTCGTCGACCACGCCCAATTGCAGCGCCTGCTCGCGATGCTGCGGCGATTGATCGGCGGTGACGATCATCCCGGCCTGACCATGCTCGCGCGCGGCACGGGCGATGGACGAGCCGATCAGGCCGATGCCGATGATCGCAAGGCGCTTGAAAGGAGCGGCCGGATTGCTCATTTGAACGCTTGGCTCATTTCACGAAATCGGCCAGCGCCGCCAGCACGCGGTCATTCTCTTCCACGGTACCGAGCGTGAGGCGCAGGCAATCGGCCAGGCCATAGCCAGCCATGGCGCGCAGGATCAGGCCACGGCCGCGCAGGAATTCATCCGCCTTCTTGGCCTGTTCCGCGCCCTTGGGGAAGCGGATCAGGATGAAGTTGCCGACGCTGGGCACCACGGTGAGGCCGGATTTTTCCAGCCCCTTGGTGACGCGCGGCAATTCGGCATCGTTATGGGCGCGGGCCTTGTCGATATGCGCCATATCGGCAAGGGCGGCGGCACCGGCAGCCTGGGCCGGGGCGTTGACGTTGAACGGCCCGCGCACGCGGTTCAGCACCGAGAGGATGCTTTCCGGCGCATAGGCCCAGCCCAGCCGCAGGGCGGCGAGGCCGTAGATCTTCGAGAAGGTGCGGGTCATGATGGTGTCATCACGTTCGCGCACCAGTTCCTCGCCGGCGGAATAATCGTTGCGGCTGACATATTCGGCATAGGCCGCATCCACCACCAGCAGCACGCCATCCGGCAGGCCTTCGCGCAGGCGGCGCAGTTCGGCCGCCGAAATATAGGTGCCGGTCGGGTTGTTCGGGTTGGCGAGAAACACGATGCGGGTACGCGGCGTCACCTTGGCGAGCAAAGCATCGACATTGGTGGTGAGGTTGGTTTCCTCCGCCGTCACCGGCGTGGCGCCGCGCGCCATGGCGGCAATCGGATACATCAGGAAACCGTGGCGGGAATACAGAACCTCGTCGCCCGGCCCGCAATAGGCATTGCAGATCAGCGCGATCAGTTCATCCGAACCATTCGAGCAGATGATGTTATCGGCCGGCAGGCCATGATGCTTGGCAATCGCCTGGCGCAGCTTGTCGACCGCGCCATCGGGATAGCGGTGCAGTTCATCGGCCACTGCCTTGTAGGCGGCAATCGCCTGTGGGCTCGGCCCCAGCGGGGTTTCGTTGGACGACAGCTTGCGCACATCGGTCACGCCCGCCACGGCGGCTTCGCCGCCCTTGTAGGGGGTGATGTCGAGAATACCGGCATTGGGCTTGGGCGCAGTCACTGGCTCACTCCTTCACTTCACGCACTTGTTGGCTTCACGCAGCCTACTCGGCCATCGGCACCGCATAAGCGCCGATCACGGTGATATCCTGGACCATATCGGGTGCGGCGGCACGCAACGCCACCAGCGGCGCACTGGTTTCGTCATGGAAGTCAGCAATATCCAGCAGCAGACGGGCATCCTGGCCGCCGCTGGTATGCTGCGCCAGTACCTGACCGGCAATGCCGGCCTGAGCCAGCAGGCTGCCGACGCGCGCCAGGCTGACGCCGGCGCCAGACATCTGCAACACCACCAGGCTGCGGTCATCGCCGGAAGCCTCCGGCGGGCAGCGACCGATCACCAGGGCATTCAGGTCGGCCAGCCGGCCGCGTGGATTGGGCACGAAAGGCAGCTTGGCCAGCACGCGCGGCGTCTCGGCGCCATTATTGGCCAGCATCGGCCACCAGGGGTCTTTCTCGCCATCCTCAGGCATCGGCATCACGCCGATGGTGGCAGCCTGGGCGGAAATCTCGCGCATCGCCGAGGTGGCGGTGGCACAGAGCAGCATCGGCACGGTGGAGCCGTAATGATCGCGGGCGATATCCCAACGTGCCACCGACTTGTTTGGCGCCAGCACCGCCACGCGCACCGCCGCCTGCAGGTCGTAGAGGGCGCCGATCAATTCGCGGTTGATGCGTACCAGGGCCGGACCGGGCAGCGGGCCATGCTGGCGTGCCAGCAGCCGGCGCAGGATCTGCGCCTCGCGGCCACAGCGCAGGAAGAAGCGGTTGTCGCCGCCCGTTGCCCGCTTGGTCACGGCCACCTTTTCAACGGCTTCGGCGCGGCGGCGCAGCAGGTCCTGGATCTGATCGTCCAGGACATCGATCTCGTGCCTCAGGTCGGCGAGGCTGGCGATATGCTCGGTCATAGGGGAAACTTTAGCGAACAAGACGGGGGGTGAAAAAGCCGCATAGTCATAGGCGCTGGCCGCCTCAAATGCAAAGAAAACATTGACAGTACATGCCATTGTTCATAAGCATCCCCCTCCGCGCCACCCGTGGCACGGCCCCTTGGAAATTCCAGTACTTAAGGGTTCTAAAGCGATGACGGCGGAAGCTGCCCAGATTACCAGGCCCGATCCGGTGGGTCCCGGTCACCAGGTGTCGCTCGGCGAGACGCTGCCGCTCAAGCTCGACTGCGGCATCGACCTGGGGCCGTTCACGCTCGCCTATACCACCTATGGCCGGCTCAATGCCGAGAAGTCGAACGCCATCCTGATCTGCCATGCGCTGACCGGCGACCAGCATGTCGCCAACACGCATCCGATCACCGGCAAGCCGGGCTGGTGGCTCACCCTGGTCGGCCCCGGCAAGGTGATCGATACCGACCGCTTCTTCGTCATCTGCTCCAACGTGCTCGGCGGCTGCATCGGCTCGTCCGGCCCGGCCGAGATTGATCCCGCCACCGGCAAACCCTGGGGCCTGCGCTTCCCGCTGATCACCATCCGCGACATGGTGAATGCCCAGGCCATGCTGATCGACCATCTCGGCATCCGCGACCTGTTCGCGGTGATCGGCGGCTCGATGGGCGGCATGCAGGTGCTGCAATGGGCCGCGAGCTATCCCGACCGAGTTTTCGCCGCCCTGCCGATTGCCTGCGCCGCGCGCCACTCGGCGCAGAACATCGCCTTCCATGAAGTCGGCCGCCAGGCGATCTATTCCGATCCCGACTGGCGCAACGGCGCCTACCATGACCACGGCACCACGCCGGCCAATGGCCTGGCGGTGGCACGCATGGCGGCGCATATCACCTATCTCTCGGAAGCCGCCCTGCACCGCAAGTTCGGCCGCAACCTGCAGAACCGCGAACAGATCACCTACGGCTTCGAGGCCGAATTCCAGGTGGAAAGCTACCTGCGCCACCAGGGCTCGACCTTCGTTGAGCGTTTCGACGCCAATTCCTATCTCTACATCACCCGGGCAATGGATTATTTCGACCTCGCGGCCCAGGCCGGCGGCAACCTCGCCGCCGTCTACCAGGGCAGCAAGACGCGCTTCTGCGTGGTTTCCTTCACCTCCGACTGGCTGTTCCCGACTTCGGAGAACAAGGAGATCGTGCGCGCGCTGAACGCGGCGGCAGCCAATGTCAGCTTCGTCGAGATCGAAACCGACAAGGGCCACGATGCCTTCCTGCTGGACGAGCCGGAGATGTTCCGCACGCTCAAGGGCTTCATCGATGGCTGCGCCGAAACGCGCGGCCTGAACGGAGTCCGGTCATGAATACCTCGATTCCCGCCGCCCGTACCCGCGACATCCGCCGCGACCTGCTGCTGATTGCCGAAATGGTGGCGCCGCAGAGCCGCGTGCTCGATGTCGGCTGTGGCGACGGCATGCTGCTGGAATATCTCTCGCGTGAGAAGAAAGTGGATGCGCGCGGCATCGAGGTGCGGCAATCGGGCGTCAATGCCTGCGTGGCGCGCGGTCTTTCGGTGATCCAGGGCGATGCCGATACCGATCTGCGCGATTATCCCGATGCCGCCTTCGATTACGCCATCCTCAGTCTGACCCTGCAGGCGACGCGCAATCCGCGCCAGGTGCTGCGCGAATTGCTGCGCATCGGCAAGCACGCCATCGTCTCGTTTCCGAACTTCGCCTATTGGCGCGTGCGGATGCAGTTGCTGCTGGATGGCCGCATGCCGATGACGGCGGCGCTGGATGATCCCTGGTACGAAACCCAGAATATCCATCTCTGCACCATCCGCGACTTCGATGAACTGTGCCAGCGCGATGGCATCGTGGTGGAACAGCGCATTGCCGTGGATGGCCAGGGCAACCGCGAAGGCTGGCGCCTGCAAGGTGCTGCGGCCAATGTGTTCGGCGCCCAGGCGGTGTATCTGCTGCGCCGCCGCGCCGGATGAGCAGCGCCCATAACCAGGCGCTGGCCCAGGCCCTGACACTGCATCAGGCTGGGCGGCTGGCCGAGGCCGAGGCTGCCTACCGCAGCGCCCTGGAACAGCCCGCCACGCCGCGCGCCGAGGCCCTGAAGAATTACGGCTTCCTGCTGCATCGCCTGCACCGCTTCCGCGAAGCCGTGACGATCTTAAGCGAAGCCGTGAAGCTGAACCCCCAGGATGCCGATGCCCTGCTGGCGCTGGGCCATTGCGCGCGTGAGGCCAATGACCACCGCACGGCAATGACTGCCTTGCGCGCAGCCGCAAAAGTGGCGCCGCAGCGCCAGGATATCGCCGAGGCATTGTCTGCTTACCTGAGCCGCCTGATTCCAGCCTGGCATTTCCCGATGCTGGCTGATACGGCGCGCAACCAGGCCTATGAGCGCGCCATCATCAGCGCCGCCAGCAATGCCGAGCGCGTGCTCGATATCGGCACCGGCTCCGGCCTGCTCAGCCTGTTTGCCGCCCGCGCCGGCGCCAGAAGCGTGACCGCCTGCGAAGCGCACCCGATGATCGCCGAGACGGCCGCCGAGATCGTGGCGCGCAACAATCTCGCCGACCGTATCCGCGTCATCGCCAAACGCTCGACCGAACTCGATGCGGCACGCGACCTCGGCGGCCTGGCCGATCTGGTGGTTTCGGAAGTGCTGGATGCGGGACTGCTCGGCGAGGGCGTGCTGGCGACATTGCGCGATGCGCTGAAGCGCCTGGCAAAACCCGGCGCCAGGGTGATACCGGCCTATGCCGACGTGCATGTGCAGGCATTGGAGATTCCGCAGCAGCGCAGCGTCAACCCGCTGCGCACCATCGCCGGTTTCGATCTCTCGGCCTTCGACCGTTTCCGCAACCGCTCGGGCCACAGCACGCTGCGGCTGGAGCAGGTGGCGCACACGGCGTTAAGCGCGCCGGCCACGCTCACCCGCGTCGATTTCCGCGATCCGCCGGACTGGTCGCAGCCGGATGTGCAGCGTGTGTCGCTGCCGATCACGCAAAGCGGCAGCCTGCAGGCTTTCGCGCTGTGGTTCACATTGTGGGTGGATGAGACAACGCCGGTCTCCACCGGGCCGGCTGATCTAAGCAACGGCCTGCCCTGCATGGATCATTGGGGCCAGGCGATCCTGTGGCAGGCAGATGACCGTGCGGTGGTGGCGGGAGACACTATCGCCGCCGACTTCACCTGCGCCGACACATTCTTCGATTTAAAATCTTTCACACCCTGACTCATAGATATTCCACATTGTGACTTACTCTGTCTTTCTCGGCAGCGCGTTGTTATCGGTTTTTATAAATGTCGACAGACCCGCCAGAGCAGCACTCCGCGTCATTCGATTTTTTATATTTTCATTCAAATAGATGCTTCGCAACAGCAACGCGTCACTTGCCGTAAGCTCTGGATTTGAGCCAAACAGTATCGATGGAAATGATGTGTTTTTCACATAATGAAACCCTGAGACTCGGAGAAATGTTGCCGCGAGACACTGGTTCACATGGGGACTCGTTAAATCGACAATCGACCAACCACGGACAATCCATCCTTCGTCACCCACCCCATGAGCAAAGAAACATGGAGTTTTCTCCTTCTTCATCTCTGCCAAAGTGGAATCAGCGAATGCCTGCTTTTCTCCTAAAGTTTTTCCCGGCAACACATTTACAAAATTCTTTCTGATATCAATCTCTATCTGCTCCGACAGTATAAAAATGATTGCTGCATTTGCCTTCTGCGGCTCTTTCACCGAGAAAACGATACCTGTGTTCGGTTGAATAAAATCAAGCAAAGGATCTATGGCGGAGTTTACCGCCTGCTTAAGTTTTTCACCTGGATGGGCCACAAAGGCAACGGCCACTTCCTTAGGCCATCTGATGACAACCTGCTTATCTGCGGGCCGCCATCCGAAATATGCTTGGTCGAAATAATCCACGAAGTTTTCGACCCGTAACGTCGGCGCAGCAGCGTTTTGTGCATTGGCAGTAGTGATTGTTAACAAGACAAGCCACAGGCCAAAAATGAGAGCTGCCATCCTGTGCATTATGCATCTCCGATAAATTCAGGAAAAACTCATTCTAATTTTGATCTAGTCACAATCCGATCTGTTCAAAGCCATACCCGGCTGCGGCTGCAGCACAAAGCTGCGCTGGCGCACGCGCTGCTTTTTCAGCATCGCCGGCAGGATGATCTGCTTCTCGGCTTCCAGCAACAGCACACCGGAAAAGCGCGACCACAGCCATTCGCCGGTGGCCTCCCAGGCGGCCACGGTACGCAGCATGAAACTGCGGTCCGATGGCGGAAACCACAGCGCGCCGCGGCTTTGCAGCGGCGAGAATTGCGCATCGCGCATCAGCCGGGTGAGTTGCGGCGGCGTATAGGGATGGCCATGGCCGAAAGGCGTGGCATCGATATGCGCCCACAAGCCACGCCGGTTCGGCACCACCACCAGCAGGCGGCCCTGCGGCGTCAGCACGCGCCACACCTCGCGCAGCATAGCACCGACATTGTCGGCATTCTCCAGCGCATGCACCAGCAGGATGCGGTCAACACTGGCATCGGGCAGCGGCAGCTCTTCCTCATCCACCAGCATCACACGGCCAGGTGAAACCTGGCCCGGCAGGCCGCGCGGCCAGCGCACGACTCCCTGGGGTCCAGGCATCGCCGCCAGCACGCGCTCGGCTTCGGCCTCGAACAGCCGCAGATAGGGCGTGGCATAGCCCAGGCCGAGCAGCCGCAGGCCACGGATATCCGGCCACAGCGCGCGCAGCCGCAGGCGCAGCAGCCGGCGCACCGCCTGGCCCAGGCGGCTGCCATAGAATTCGCGCAAGTCGATCACATCGGGGCGCAGCATGAAGACACTTTAGCACGAAGGCACTTTAGCGCGGGAGCCTTCCGGCATAGAATGGCGTCATGACGCTCGAAATCGTGCAAATCCCCGTACTCAACGACAACTATGTCTACCTGCTGCGCGATGCGGCCAGCGGCAAGACCGCCGTGGTCGATCCCGCCGTGCCGGAACCCGTGCTGGCGGAACTAAGTAAGCGCGGCTGGACCCTCGATGTGGTGCTGAACACGCATCATCATGGCGATCATGTTGGCGGCAATCTGGCGCTGCAAGCCGCCACTGGCTGCGCCATTGTCGGCCCGCGCGCCGAGGCACCGCGCATCCCTGGCATCGCGTTGCAGCTTGGCGATGGCGACACTTATGCGCTGGGCAATAGTGTGGCGCAGGTTTTCGATGTGCCGGGCCACACGGCAGGACACATTGCCTACTGGTTCAAGGAAGCTGGCGCGCTGTTCTGCGGCGATACGCTGTTCGCGCTCGGCTGTGGCCGGCTGTTCGAGGGCACGGCGGCGCAGATGTGGGCCAGCCTGTCGAAATTCCTCAAATTGCCGGATGCGACACGGGTTTATTGCGCGCATGAATATACCGAGAGCAACGCGCGCTTCGCCGTCACCGTCGAACCCGGCAACGGCGCATTGCTGGCGCGCCATGATGCGATCAAGGCGACGCGCGCCAAGGGTTTGCCCACCGTGCCATCGACCTTGGGCGAGGAACGCGCCACCAATCCCTTCCTGCGGCCGATGAGCGCCAATCTGCGCGCCAATCTGGGCTTGGAAACCGCTGACGATGTGGCAGTGTTTGCCGAAACCCGCAAACGCAAGGATGGTTTCCGGGGTTAGTTATCGGCGCGGCGCTATTCCAGGTATTTTGGCAGCAGCCGCGCATAGGTGGCATTGCGCAAGGCCGTCATGCGATGCCACAGCGCCTCCACCTTGCCGCTGTGGCGCGCGTAATAGGCTGGCGACACCGGCATATAGAAATCGGCTTCTTCCAACACCGGCAGCATCTTCTCGATGCGGCGGCCATTGACGCTGCCGGCGAAGCTGTCGCCGACGATATCGAGTGTCGCCACGGCACTGAAACGGCCTGCCGCCAGCATGCCGAAAAGCTGCTTCGTGGTGGAGAATTCCACCACATCAGCACCCAGGTCGCGCAGCAGGCCGCCCAGCGCCATGCCACTGGGTATGCCGACAATGGCACCAGCCGGCTTCAAGTGCCGGCCATCCCATTGCAGCGCGCCGCCTTCCAGCCGGTAGAAGGATTGCGTCAGCCGCACCATCCAGCGGTCACGGTCAATGGCACCGTCGCGCATCGGGAAACGCAGATCGGCGAGGCGGTCAGGCGTTGCGCGCATGCCGAGAATGACATCGGCGCGACCGAAGCGCACCTCATCGATGATGCGGCGGGCGGTGATGCGGCGGAAGCTGAGGCTGAAATCCGCGCCGGCGGCTTCGCGCAGCAGATCCACCGCGAGACCGGGCGGCGTGGCCATATCCGGCCCGCTGCCCATCAGATAGGGCGATACCGCGACATCGAGATAGACGACACGCAATTCTTCCGCTGCCACCGGCCGAACACCGAAGCAGAACATCAAGGCAGAAAAAATAAGAAGCAACTGCTGCATTAATGCCCGTGCGTTTCACTCCGGGGGAGAGTGTAGGGCGAGCAGCAGGCAAATTAAAGCGGGCGGCGCGCCTTCAGTGCCGCCCCCAGGGTTCCATCATCCAGGTAGTCCAATTCGCCACCCACCGGCACGCCATGGGCGAGCCGGGTAACTGAAACACCCGCGGGCACCAGGCGGTCGGTGAGATAATGCGCCGTGGTCTGGCCTTCCACCGTGGCATTGGTGGCGATGATCACCTCGCGCACCTTGCTTGCGCCACCAACACGGGCGAGCAGGCCATCAACATTGAGTTCGCTGGGACCGCGGCCATCCAGCGCGGAGAGCGTGCCGCCCAGCACATGATAGCGGCCACGAAACACGCCGGAACGTTCCAGCGCCCAGAGATCGGCGACACTTTCGACAACACAGAGCAGGGCTTCGTCGCGGCGCGGATCGCTGCACACGGCGCAGGGATCGCGGCTATCGAGGTTGCCGCAGACCGAACAGGCTTTCACGCTCTCGGCCACCGCCTGCATCGCCTGGGTCAATGGCCGCAGCAAGGCTTCGGGCTTGTTCAGCATGTGCAAGGCAGCACGTCGCGCCGAACGCGGGCCAAGGCCCGGCAGCCGCGCCAGCAGCTGGATCAGCCGCTCGATTTCAGCGCCGGCCATGAACCCGTATCAGCCGAATGGCAGCTTGAAGCCCGGCGGCAGCGGCAGGCCGGCGGTGAGCTTCTGCATCTGCTCCTGGGTCTCGCGTTCCACCCGCGCCTTGGCATCGGCATGGGCGGCTTTCAGCAGATCCTCCAGCACTTCGGCTTCCGCCGGCACCAGCAGGCTGGGATCGATCTTCACGCCGCGCAATTCGCCCTTGCCGTTCAGCACCAGGGTAACCATGCCACCGCCAGCGAAACCGGAAACCTCACGGCGCTCCAATTCGGCCTGCATTTCCGCCATGCGGCCCTGCATTTCCTGCGCCTGCTTCAGCATCTGGCCGAGATTCTTCATCGCGCCGCCTTAATCCAGCTCATTTAAGGGATCGATATCGTTGTCACTCATATAGGCCGGACCATCGGCTTCACCAGGGGTCTCAGCCGCAGCTTCCTGCACCGGCGGCCGCGCCAGACTGACTTTCAGTTCGGCACCCGGAAATGCCGCGAGCACCGCCTGCACCAGCGGATGCGCCTCGGCCTGGGCGCGGCGCGCGGAAGCGGCATGGGATGCCTTCTCCGCCAGCGTCGGTTCGCCCGGCTGGTTCGAGAGCGCGATGATCCAGCGTTCGCCGGTCCAGTATTGCAGCTTCTCGGCCACCTGGGCGGCAAGGTTGCGCGAAGCCAGCGGTTGCTGGCGCCATTCGATGCGGCCGGGCTCGAAATGCACCGGATGCACATAATTCTCCAGTTCGGCGCCGAGCAGGCCCTCGCGCATCTCACCGAACAGGGCCACCAGCGCAGCGAAGGTCTGCGGCATCGCCGCTAAAGCAATTGCAGGCTGGGCAATTGCAGGCTGGCTTTGTGCATGCGCCACCGGGCCGGGCTGCGCCGCAGAAGCCACTGCCTGCGCGGCCATTGCCGTGGCACCGCCACCGCCCGCCCCATTGCCGCCGCCGCGCGTGACGGGAGCCAGACCAGCCCCTCCCTTATCGCGCCATTCCTTCACCAGTTCGCCCGGGCTGGGCAGATCGGCGGCATAGCCCAGCCGCACCAGCACCATTTCGGCAGCAGCCAGCGGCGCGGGCGCGCCGCGCACTTCCTGCAGGCCCTTCAGCAGCATCTGCCAGCTTCGCGCCAGCACCGGCATGCCGAGCTTGGCGGCCAGTTCCTTGCCGCGCCGGCGCTGCTCTTCCGGCAATGTCACGTCATCGGCGGATTCGCCAACGACTTTAAGCCGCGTCAGCCAATGGCTGAGTTCGAGCAGATCCTGGATCACCACCGCCGGATCGGCGCCGAGCGCGTATTGCTGCGCCAGGTTTTCCAACGCATCGGGCAGCCGGCCATGCAGCAGATGCTCCAGCAGCACGAAAACCTGGCCTCGATCCGCCAGGCCCAGCATGTCGCGCACCAGGGCCGCATCGGCCTGGCCGGCACCATGGGCAATGGCCTGATCGAGCAGCGAGAGGCCATCACGCACCGAGCCTTCGGCGGCACGCGAAATCAGGGTCAGTGCCTCGTCGGTGAGCGTGGCGCTCTCCTTCGCGGCGATGCCCTTGAAATGCTCTACAAGCACCGCGATCTCGACGCGCTTCAGATCGAAACGCTGGCAGCGCGACAGCACGGTGACCGGCACCTTGCGGATTTCGGTGGTGGCGAAAACGAATTTCACATGCGGCGGCGGCTCCTCCAGGGTCTTGAGCAGACCGTTGAAGGCTGCCGTGGAGAGCATGTGGACTTCGTCGATGATGTAGACCTTGTAGCGCGCCATGGCCGGCGCGTAGCGCACGGCTTCGATGATCTCGCGGATATCGCCGATGCCGGTGCGCGAGGCGGCGTCCATTTCCAGGATGTCCGGATGGCGGTCCTCGGCAATGGCGCGGCAATTGTCGCAGACGCCGCAGGGATCGACCGTGGGGCCGCCCTGGCCATCCGGGCCGGTGCAGTTCAGCGCGCGGGCGATGATGCGGGCGGTGGTGGTCTTGCCGACGCCGCGTACCCCGGTGAGGATGAAGGCCTGGGCGATGCGGCCGGTGGCGATGGCGTTGGAAAGGGTGCGGACCAGGGCATCCTGGCCGATCATCTCGGCGAAGTTGCTGGGCCGGTATTTCCGCGCCAGCACGCGATAGGGGGCCGGATTGCTCGACATGCGTGCCTGGACTATGGCGAAGGGTGGGAGGCTGGACAACAACCCGAGCGGAAACTCGTTGCGGCTGCTTCCTTCCGGACCTGACCGGGTTGGCGAGGCGCCCGTCCGCCGCCAACCTCCCGCGCCCCTTATCCCGCATCAGGCCGGATAACGCAACAGGCAGGAAATCCTAGATTATTTAACGCCTTAAAGGCACGTCACCGCACCTGGGTGATTGCCGGTTCCCGGGCGATATGCCAACCTGGGCAGATGGTTAGCTCTACAATCCCATTTTCCGGCTCGCTGCTCGACCGTGCCGGCAATCATCGCCGCGACGGTGCCTGGCTCAAGGCGCAGCTTGGCGCCGAGACCAGCCGCTTCCTGCTGCTGCATGAGCTGAAGCCGCTGATCGCCCTGGAAGGCGGCGCCCGGCTGGCCTGGTTCCCGCAGCGCTATGCGGCGGCTTTGGCCGATTGCCCCACCCTGCTGCTGGGCCTGGAGAACGGCGTGGCGCATTTCGCCATCGACGTGGATGCCGTGCCGGGCATCGAGGGCCTGGCCGACGAGCAGAACAAATTCATCGATGTGCGCTCGATCGCGCCGCAGCTGAGCCTGCCCGAAGCGGCGATCCTGGCCCAGGCGCGCAGCATGACCGACTGGCACCGCCGCCACCGCTTCTGTGCCCAATGCGGCGCGCCGAGCAACGCGGAAGACGCCGGCTACAGCCGCCGTTGCAGTAATGACGCCTGCAAGGCGCAGCATTTCCCGCGCACCGATCCGGTGGTGATCATGCTGGGTGTGCTGCCCGATGCCGGAGGTGATCGCCAGGCCGACCGGATCCTGCTCGGCCGCCAGCGCCAGTTCCTGCCCGGCGTCTATTCCGCACTGGCCGGTTTCATGGAGCCCGGCGAGAGCATCGAGGAAGCGGTGCGCCGCGAACTGGCCGAGGAAGCCGGCCTGGCCACCGGCGAGGTGCGCTACATCGCCTCGCAGCCCTGGCCGTTCCCGTCCTCGCTGATGATCGGCTGCGTGGCCGATGCGACCTCTGATGCACTCACCGTGGATCAGCATGAACTGGAAGATGCACGCTGGTTCCGCCGCGATGAGGTGACCACGATGCTGCGCGCCAGCACCGATATGAACGCGCCTTTACGTCTGCCGCCGCCGCTCAGCCTGGCGCATCAGATCACCAAACGTTATCTCGGCATGGATTGAGCTACACTCGCCATCCGTGCAGGAGTTCCCGCGTTATTCCCGATGAAATTACTGTAATCTGATTTTTTGTGACTTCCGTGCCCTATTACACTCGCGATAACATTATTGCCGCACCCGAGCTTTCGGGATTTGCACTTCAGGGGACTCGAGTCATTGAGCGATAGCAACACCTCGCATACCGCGCTGGTCGCGCGGCTGGCTGAGGACGATGGCAGTCTGTTCGAGAATCCCTCGCCCCTGATCGATGCCATGCTCATCGAGCGGCTGTTCCAGTATAGCTGGCCAACCCGCTATCTGCCCTATCTGGTACTGTTTGCCGGCTTCGCTGCCTTCCGCCAGCAAGTCGAGTGGATCGAGATAGTCGGCATCACCCTGCTCTATACACTCGGCACCTGGTGGCTGGACCATCAGCGTTATGGCTTTGCCGAGGATCCGAACCGGCAGCAACGCTGGCAATACTGGGCGCAGCGTTTCACCATCGGCTCCACTGTTACCGGCAGTGCCTGGGGCATCTTTTTCTGGCTGCATGCCGGCACCCCGGATTATGCACAGCAGGCGGTGCTCTGCGTCATGTGGTCCGGCCTGGCGCTCTCCAACTCCACTACCCGCTCACCCCATCTGCCTGCCTTCTACGCCTTCTTCGCTGCCCTGGCTTTGCCGCTATTCACCCGTGTGCTGATCGATGGCAGCACGCCGCAATATGTCATGGGCCTGTTCGGCGTAGTGCTGGCCATCACTTTCTGCATCCGCGCCCATTCATCGCACCGCCAGGAGCGTGTTGCCCTGGCCTTGCGCCTGCGCAATGCCGAACTGGTGGCCGATATCGACCGCGCCCGCGCCGAGGCCACCGCCGCCCATGTCGCCGCCGAACAGGCCCTGGCGGCACGCGCCCAGAGCTATGCCACCGCCGAGCGGCTGGCCGGTTTCGGCAGTTGGGAATGGACCATGGAAGACGACCACCTGGTCTGGTCGGACAATATGTTCCGCATGCTCAATCTCTCCCCTTCGGCGGCGCCGGCGGCAGTAGACGTGTTGCTCGATTCAACCCATTTCACCGACCGCCCCAAGGTGGCACAGTTCTTCACGGCATTGCGCTGCGAAGGCCGTCCGGGCGAGGTGGAATTCCGCGTCGGCGACCAGGAAGGCCCCTATGGTCCCCGCACATGGCGCAGGATGCGCCTGCTCGGCATCGCGCGGCGCGACAGCACCGGGCGTATCGTCGCCTTGTGCGGCACCTTGCGCGACCTGCGCGAGGAAGCGCCGCGGCAAGCCTCTGATCAATCGATCGCGTAGACGCTGAGGCGCACCTGATTGGCCAGCCGCTGGCCCTTGCCATAGGCCAGCATGCGCACCAGCCATTGCAGCTCAGGTGCCGCGCTCTCAAAGCGCAACGACGTGCGGAAATAATACAGCGCCGGATCCACCGGCTCGCCGGCGGCCAGCTGCGCCATCACGCCGGGCGGGCCATGGCGCAGGCCACGGCTCCAGACTTCGATACCGGCGCCAGCTTCGCTTTGCAGCAGGTAGCGCGCATCGATATCGGCCACGCCATCGCCGCGCAGCCATTGCCAATCGGCGCCACCTGCCAGCACCGCGCCATTGACGCGGCCCATGAAGCGCCCGCCGATGATCGGCACGCAGCGGCGCTCGCCGCCGCCGGGCAATTGCCCGATGCTCTGCGGTGCGGCGAGATCGATTTCCAGCGTCAGGATCGGTGCATTGGCCATGTGCCATCATGGCGCCGGGGCGATGCCGTGTTCAAGCCTTCACATCAACGCCCATGCCGCCAAGATCGGCGCCGCCGAGATCAAGGCCCGCACCGCCGCTCGGCAATGAGGCGGCATTCAAGTCCGCCAGTGCCTGCTCGGCCTCATTGAAGGCCTTCTCGGCCTTGCCCGCTTCCTTCTTGTCGGCAAGCGGATTGAACAAGGCCAGCCGCGCCTTCTCCAGCAGCTTCTTCAACTGCTTCATCACGCCGCGCGCTTCGGCCTTGAGACTGTCGAGCGCCTGGCGCTCGGCCTGGGCCTCCTTGGCAGTCTGCGCCGAGGGATCGCCCGCAGCTTCGTTCAGTGCCGCCTTGATCATCGCGCCGGCCTGATCGGCGGCGGTTTCCGGGCGGCCTTCCGCCAGCGTGCCGGCCTTCTCGGCGGCATCCTTGTTGTCATTTTCCTTTGCCACTTGCGGGGCGGCGACCACGCCACCACCTTGGCCGGCCTCGCGCAACGCACCGGCCAGATCGCGGGCCAGCTGCTTCACTTCGCGCGCGATGGCTTTCGCCGCCTTGGCATCGCCGCGCGCGGCAGCGGAGGCCGCCGCCATCTCCAGCGCCTTGAGCCGGGCCTTCAACTGCTCCAGCTTGCGCCGCGCCGCATCCAGCCGGGAGGATTTGCTGGCACGCTTCATCGCCTGCAGCACTTCCTCAAGCTTGGTCTCGGCTTCACTGCGCTCACGCGGCTGGCGCAGCTTCTCGAGCGCGGCGCGGCCGGCGGCCAGAACGGGATTGTCTTGCGGTTGCGTGTTCTGTGCGGCATTGCCGCTTTTGAACGTCGGGAGTTTCGATGCAGTGCCCAGCTTCGATGCGGAAGTCTGGGTGCTGCCGGCGCCGTCGACCATTCTGGCCTCCATCATCCGGTTAACACGGGGCGCCCGCAGTCTTCTGGCTGCTGGCACAGGCCCCAGTCTGCAACTGGAGCGTTAAGGATAGATTAGCGCGGATTGACCTTGGCGCCAGATAAAAACCCAGCGCCAGATAAAAAAATGGCGTGGCCGGGGTTGCCGGGCCACGCCTAGTCTGGGGGAAGAGAAACTAGAGGAACGCGTACTGAAAACTGGGGGAAAGTTACGAGGTCACTACGCTACTGAGTAATCTTCCAAGTGCCGTCCGGCTGGCGGCAGGCGGTGCCATAGCCCTGCTGGCTCTGGCCACCGACGCTGATCGTCTGCTGGAACTCGCGGCAATAATCGCCGCTGCCGGTCTGGTAGGCAGCCTGCGGCACCACGGTGCCGTAATTGCCGCTATCGGGGTTGCGCCAGGTCACGGCAGTGCCGGAACGCGCGGTTTCGAAAGCGCGCTGATTGGCCTGGCCGAGATACTGGCGGTCGGCATTGTCGAGCGATTTGCCGACCTCGGAACCGAGCAGCGCGCCGAGCATGGTGCCAGCGGCAACGCCCACCAGGCGGCCGGAACCCTTGCCGAACTGCGCACCGGCGACCGCGCCGCCGACGCCGCCGAGGACGGTGCCGACATTCTGCTTCGGACCCTGATCGGCACAGCCCGCGGCCAGGGCCGCGACGAGGCCGAGAGCAACCCACTTGCCGGCGCGAAGCGTGCGGCCCGGCTGGGCAACAGCAATGGCGGGAAGGGCGGTGTGGGTGGTCATGGTTTCAGGGTCCTTTTATCTTGTTGCCCGGCCGGTCTGGCTGCCTGTGAGGGGAACCACCGCTCGGGATGGCTAGGATGGTCGGTTCCGAATGCGGCGGGATTACGGCGGGGGTTGGGAATTGTTGCGGCATGCGCTACATAGGTCGACGAGACTTCCGGGGGCGGAAAAGCCACTTTTTTGAGGCCAGCATGGACGCGTTCACCGACCCGTTTACACATTTTGAAACCTGGTTCACCGAAGCCAGGGCAGCCGAGCCGAATGATCCCAACGCCATGGCCCTGGCCAGCGTGGATAAAGATGGCCTGCCCAATCTGCGCATGGTGCTGATGAAGGATATCGGCGCCGATGGCGTGGTGTTCTACACCAACTTCGAAAGCGCCAAGGGCCGCGAACTACTTGGCCAGAGCAAGGCGGCGGCCCTGTTCCATTGGAAAAGCCTGCGCCGCCAGGTGCGGTTCCGTGGCCCGATCAGCGTGGTGAGTGACGCCGAGGCCGATGCCTATTTCGCCAGCCGGCCGCGCGACAGCCGCATCGGCGCCTGGGCCTCGGCGCAGTCGCGGCCGCTGGCTGGCCGCTTCGACCTGGAGGCAGCGGTGGCGAAATATGCCGCCAAGTTCGCCATCGGCGAGGTTCCGCGCCCGCCCCATTGGTCCGGGTTCCGGCTGGCGCCGCAGAGTGTGGAATTCTGGGCCGACCGGCCATTCCGCCTGCATGACCGGCTGGTCTATCACCGCGATGGCAACAGCGGCTGGCGCACCGAGCGCCTGTATCCGTGAGGCGCGGCGGCTGATGAGCGACACCGCCACGAATCAACGCCTGCTGCGACTGGCAACCTATGCCTCTTTCTCGGTGGCGCTGATCCTGGTGGCCGCGAAGGCCTTTGCCTGGTGGCAGTCGGGCTCGCTGGCGCTGCTCTCCAGCCTGCTCGATTCCGGCCTGGACGCGCTGGCCTCGCTGCTGAACCTGCTGGCGGTCCGCACGGCATTGACGCCGGCTGACCACGAGCACCGCTTCGGCCATGGCAAGGCGGAAGCCCTGGCCGGGCTGGGCCAGGCGGCGCTGATCGGCGGCTCGGCGCTGTTCCTGGTCAGCGAAGCTGTTCAAAAGCTGCGTACACCTGAACCGCCAGAGCATTCCGGCATCGGCATCGCGGTGATGGTGTTATCGATCCTGCTGACCCTGGCATTGGTGCTGTTCCAGCGCCATGTGGTACGCCGCACCGGCTCGCTGGCAGTGACTGCCGACCGGCTGCATTACGTCAGCGACCTGCTCACCAATCTTACCGTCATCGCCGCCTTGGTGCTGACCTCAAGGCCCGGCTTCGACTGGGTTGATCCGGCTGGCGCGCTGCTGGTGGCGATGGTGATCTTCAAAAGCGCCGCCGACATCGTGCGCCAGGCGCTGGATCAGCTGATGGACCGCGAATTGACCGATGCCGAGCGCGACAGCATCCGCGCCACCGTACTTAAGCATCCGGAAGCGCGCGCGATGCATGATCTGCGCACGCGCAATTCGGGCCAGCATATCTTCATCCAGTTCCATCTCGAACTTGATCCGGAGCTGACGCTGCGCGCGGCGCACCGCATCTCGGAAGAAATCATCGCCGAACTGCGCCAGCTTTTCCCCGGCGCCGAGGTGATCCTGCGCCAGGACCCGGCCGGCGTGATCGAGGAGCGCCCGCCCTTCGCCGCCAGCTAGCCCTTTTCAACCCCGGGACTAAAGGTTGAGCCTGGTCGCCGGGGCAGCTAGGCTGCGGGCCGTACATCCGGGGGGAATGAGTAATGCCGCATCGTCTGTTCCGCACTGCCGCGCCTGTTCTGCCGCTTGCCGCGCTGCTGTTCCTTGTTGCCGCGCCCGCCGAGGCCGCCGCCATCGATGCGCGCGGCATGAGCATCCTGTGGGTGCTGCCCTTTGCCGGCATCCTGCTTTCCATCGCGCTGCTGCCGCTGCTCACCCCTAACCTTTGGCATCATCACTTCGGCAAGATTTCCGCCTTCTGGGCCGCCTGCTTCATCCTGCCCTTCGCCCTGCGCGACGGCACCGGCGCCACCGCCCATGTGCTGCTGGAAGTGGCGCTGCATGAATACATCCCCTTCATCATCCTCCTGCTGGCATTGTTCACGGTGGCCGGCGGCGTGCGCATCACCGGCAATCTCAACGGCTCGCCCAGCCTGAACACCGCCATGCTGCTGTTCGGCACGGTGATCGCCAGCTGGATGGGCACCACCGGCGCCTCGATGCTGCTGATCCGGCCGCTGATCCGCGCCAACGACAACCGCAAGCACAATGTGCATGTGGTGGTGTTCTTCATCTTCCTGGTTTCCAATATCGGTGGCTCGCTCACCCCGCTGGGCGATCCGCCGCTGTTCCTCGGTTTCCTCAAGGGCGTGGATTTCTTCTGGACCACCTCGCATCTGTTCATGCCCACCCTGGTCAGCACCGTGGTGCTGCTGGGCCTGTTCTACGCCATCGACAGCTATTACTTCCGCAAGGAAGGCATCGTGCCGGCCGATCCGACGCCGGACAGCCCGATCGGCATGCAGGGCGGCGTCAATCTTGTGCTGCTGGCTGCCATCGTGCTGGCGGTGCTGATGTCCGGCACCTGGAAGCCCGGCATCGTGTTCAATCTTTTCGGCATTGACGTCGAATTGCAGAATCTGGCGCGTGACATCGCCCTGCTGGCCATCACTTTCGCCTCGCTGAAACTCACCGAGGCCGAAACGCGCAGCGGCAACGGCTTCACCTGGGGGCCGATCCTGGAAGTGGCGAAACTGTTCGCCGCCATCTTCATCACCATCATTCCGGCCATCGCCATCCTGCGCGCCGGCAAGGATGGCGCGCTCTCCGGCCTGGTGGCGCTGGCTTCCAATCCTGACGGCACGCCGAACAACGCGATGTATTTCTGGCTCGCCGGTTCGCTGTCCAGCTTCCTCGACAACGCGCCGACCTATCTGGTGTTCTTCAACATGGCGAGCGGCGATGCCGCCACGCTGATGGGGCCGCTGGGCGCCACGCTGGCAGCGGTTTCCGCCGGTGCGGTGTTCATGGGCGCCAACAGCTATATCGGCAACGCACCGAATTTCATGGTGAAGGCCATCGCGGAGGAGATGAACGTGAAGATGCCGAGCTTCTTCGGCTACATGGCCTGGAGCTGCTGCATCCTGCTGCCGCTTTTCGTGCTGCTCACCTTCCTGTTCTTCCGCACTTGAAGCTCCGGCGTAAAATTCCCATATACAGGGAGATGGACGCATAACGAGAGCGGGGGGCCGATGCGCAACCGATTGATCACGGGCATCGGCCTTTCCATTCTGGGTATGCTTCACACTGCGCCGGCCCAGGCCGCCGCCATCGACGGCAGCAGCCTGACCCTGCTCTGGGGCCTGCCCTTTGCCGGCATCCTGCTCTCCATCGCCCTGCTGCCGCTGCTCGCCAGCCATTTCTGGCATCATCATTACGGCAAGGTCGCCGCCTTCTGGGCGCTGGCCTTCCTGATCCCCTTCGGCCTGCGCGAAGGCGCCGGAGCGGCAGCGCATGCCGTGCTGGAAGTGGCTTTGCATGAATACATCCCCTTCGTGGTGCTGCTGCTCAGCCTGTTCACCATTGCCGGTGGCGTGCGCATCACTGGCAACCTGCATGGTTCACCGGCGCTGAATACCGGCCTGCTGGCACTTGGCACCTTGCTGGCAAGCTGGATGGGCACCACTGGTGCTGCGATGCTGCTGATCCGGCCCTTGATCCGCGCCAACGACAACCGCCGGCACAATGTGCATGTGGTGATTTTCTTCATCATCCTGGTGGCCAATGTCGGCGGTGCGCTGACGCCGCTGGGCGATCCGCCGCTGTTTCTCGGTTTCCTGCTCGGCATCAGCTTCTTCTGGACCGCCCAGGCGATGCTGCTGCCGATGCTGCTGATCAGCCTGCTGCTGCTCGCCGCCTTCTATTTCCTCGACCGTCATTATTACCGCAAGGAAGGCGTGACGCGGCCCGATCCGACACCGGATAATCCGGTGAGCATCGAAGGCGGCATCAATATCATCCTGCTCGGCGGCGTGGTGGCGGCGGTGCTGATGTCGGGCAGCTGGAAGCCCGCCACTTCGCTGAGCGTGTTCGGCATCGGCGTGGCCTTGCAGAACCTGACACGCGATATCCTGCTGCTGGCGCTCGCCGGCCTGTCGCTGTGGCTGACGCGGAGCGAAACGCGCCGGGGCAACGGTTTCGACTGGGAACCGATCCGCGAAGTGGCGAAGCTGTTCGCCGGCATCTTCCTCACCATCGTGCCGGTGATCGCCATCCTGCGTGCCGGCGAAGCAGGCGCCTTGAAGGCCGTGATCGATCTGGCCAGCAACCCCGATGGCACGCCGCATAACGCGATGTATTTCTGGCTCACCGGCCTGCTCTCGGCCTTCCTCGACAACGCGCCGACCTATCTGGTGTTCTTCAACATGGCCGGTGGCGATGCCCAGGCCCTGATGGGGCCGATGGCCGGCACGCTGCTGGCGATTTCCGCCGGCGCGGTGTTCTTCGGCGCCGTCACCTATATCGGCAATGCGCCGAATTTCATGGTCAAGGCCATCGCCGAGCAGGCCGGCATCCGCATGCCGAGTTTCTTCGGCTATATGGCCTGGTCGGTGCCGCTGCTGCTGCTGCCCTTCCTGCTGGTCACCGTGTTCTGGTTTCTTTGACCTGTCATTGTTCTGAATCCCGAGTCGGGGTATCCTGTAGCCGATTCGGAGCGGCGCCGAATCGGCGCCGTGCCGGGTCGGAATTGCACCCGGGCAGCATCGCCCGGCCAGGAGGAGGGCCGCGCCATAGCCACAGCATCGAAGCCAAAGAGCACCCGTAAGCCGGTGGCGAAAGCTGCCGCCCCGAAGAAAGCCGCCACCGCCCCCAAGGCGAAGGCATCGGCCAAAGCACCGGTGAAGGCAGCCAAGACTCCGGCAGCCGCCAAGGCCCCGGTCGTCGCTAAGCCCAAGGCCGCCGCCAAACCAAAAGCCCCGGCCAAGCCGAAAGCTGCCAAGCCGACAGCAACCAAAGCCGTGAAGGCCGATCCGAACCGCCCCACCGCGGCCGTGGAAAAGCTGCATAAGCTGATCCTGAAATCGCTGGACGACGACAAGGCCGAGGAAGTGGTCTCGATTCCGCTTGCCGGCAAATCCTCGGTGGCGGATTACATCGTGGTCGCCTCGGGCCGTTCCTCGCGTCAGGTCGGTGCCATCGCCGAACATCTGGCGCAGCGCATCGCCGAGGCCACCGGGCACAAGGCGCGCATCGAGGGCAAGAATGCTGGCGACTGGGTGCTGATCGATGCTGGCGATATCGTGGTGCATATCTTCCGGCCCGAGGTGCGCGGCTTCTACCGGCTGGAAAAGATGTGGGGCGTGGATATCCCCGAGCCGGCGGCTGATACCGCCGCGGCGTGAGTGCGCATCACCATTGCCTGCGTCGGCCGTGCCGGCCGCGCCAAGCATGATGCCGCCCAGGCGCTGATCGCCAGCTACCGCGAGCGGCTGCCCTGGGCGGTGGATATCCGCGAAGTCGAGGACAAGAAAACCGCCGGCAGCGTGGCCGAACGCAAGCAGCGCGAGGCCGACCTGCTGCGCGCCGCCTGCCCCAAGGGCGCCGTGCTGGTGGCGCTGGACGAGCATGGCCGGAACCTGGCGAGCCGGGATTTCGCCCAGCAGATCGGCCAGTGGCGCGACAATGGCGAGGCCGAGCTGGCCTTCCTGATCGGCGGCGCGGATGGCCTGGACCCTGCCCTGCTGGCCCAGGCCCGGCTGAAAATCGCTTTTGGCGCCATGACTTGGCCGCATTTGCTGGCAAGAGTGCTGCTGCTGGAACAGCTCTACCGCGCCTGGAGCCTGCTCAACAACCACCCCTATCACCGTGACTGATCCGGCAATTCGTGACTAACCTTGTGGACTGCGCTAAGTAATTGCCGATTCTGCCGGATTTTCCGAACCTCGACCCCGAACGCCACCATGACCGACCATACCGTGCCCAAGCCCGTCGTTCTCTGCATCCTGGATGGCTGGGGTCTGCGCGACGACCCGACCGACAACGCCATCGCCCAGGCCAGCCTGCCGACCTGGCGCCGCCTGCTGGCGACGCAGCCCTTTGCCCGCGTCGGCACCTCGGGCCGCGATGTCGGCCTGCCGGATGGCCAGATGGGCAATTCCGAAGTCGGCCACATGAATATCGGCGCCGGCCGCATCGCCGTGCCGGATCTGGGCCGCATCGACAATGCCGTGGCCGATGGCACGCTGGGCAATGTGCCGGCGATTGCCACCCTGATCGACAAGCTGAAAGCCAGCGGCGGCGCGCTGCATCTGCTCGGGCTGCTGTCGCCGGGCGGCGTCCATTCGCACCAGGACCACATCGCCGCCGTGGCGAAGCTCGCCGATGCCGCCGGTGTGAAAGTGTGGCTGCATGCCTTCAGCGATGGCCGCGACACGCCGCCGCGCTCGGCCCTGGAATTCCTCAGCGATTTCCGCAAGCTGCTCGGCGATGTGAAGCAGGTGCGGTTCGCTTCACTCTCGGGCCGCTTCTACGCCATGGACCGCGACAAGCGCTGGGACCGCGTGGCGCAGGCCTATGCCGCCATCGCGCTGGCCGAGGGCAAGCACGCGGCGAGTGCCGAGGCAGCCGTGAACAACGCCTACGCCGCCGACTTGAGCGATGAATTCATCCTGCCGACGGTGATCGACGGCTATACCGGGATGCGCGATGGCGACGGCCTGATGATGGCGAATTTCCGCGCCGACCGTGCGCGCGAAATCCTGCAAAGCCTGCTGGAGCCGCATTTCGATGCCTTCCCGCGCCCGCTGCGCCCGGCCTTCACTGCTGCTGTCGGCATCGCGGAATATTCGACGCAGTTGAACGAATTCCTCGCCACGGCGTTTGCGCCGGTGCGCTATCCCAACACGCTGGGCGAATGGCTGGCCAAGGGCGGCCGCAAACAGCTGCGCATCGCCGAGACCGAGAAATATGCCCACGTCACCTTCTTCATGAATGGCGGCGAGGAACAGCCCTATGCCGGCGAGGACCGCATCCTGGTGCCGTCGCCGAAGGTGGCGACCTACGACCTGCAGCCGGAAATGTCGGCGGCTGAAGTCACCGACAAGCTGGTGGCCGCCATCGAGAGCGGGCAATACGACCAGATCACGGTGAACTATGCCAACCCGGACATGGTGGGCCATACCGGGTCGCTGCCGGCCGCGATCAAGGCGGCGGAAACCATCGATACCTGCCTGGCGCGGCTGGAGCAGGCGGTGCTGAAGGCCGGCGGCGTGCTGCTGATCACCGCCGACCATGGCAATCTGGAAGAGATGCGCGACCCGGCTTCGGGCCAGGCCCATACCCAGCACACGACGAATCTTGTGCCGCTGGTGCTGGTGGGCCGCGAGGGCTATGCCCTGCGCGATGGCCGCCTCTGCGACCTGGCGCCGACCCTGCTGCATTTCCTGCAGATCACGCCCCCTGCCGAGATGACCGGCCAAAATCTGGCCATCGCGAAGTCCGCCGCCCCAGCTACCTCCCCTCAGGCGGAGCCGCAGCAACGCCGTGCATAAACCGCTCTGCCTCGCGCTTGCCGCAGCCCTGATCGGCACTGCTGCCGCTTCGGTCAGTACCGGCCCCGCCCTGGCGGAGAGCAATGCCGCCAGGCAACAGCAGCAACAGCTTGAGGATGTGCAGCGGCAGCTCAAAGAAAGCCGCGACCGCCAGCGCGAACTCGACCGCGAGGCCGGCAAGCTGGCGCAGAAGGCGCAGGACCTGCGCCGCCGCCTGGTGCAGGCCGCCCGCAAGCTGCAGGCCCAGGAAGAAGCCGTATCCCGCAGCGAGGAACAGCTCGCCCGCCTGCTGGCCGATGAGTCCAAGGCCCAGGCCGCCTTCGAGAGCCGCCGCGAGGAACTCGCCGCCACGCTTTCGAGCCTCGCCCGGCTCAGCCGCCAGCCGCCGGAAGCCATGGTGCTGGCGCCCGGCTCGGCACTCGACATGGTGCGCGCCAGCCAGCTCATCGCCGCCCTGGTGCCCGAGATCGAAAGCCGCGCCGCCGCCCTGCGCGGCGAACTCGACCGCCTGGCGGCCTTGCGCAACGGCATCGCCGCCGAGCAGAAGGCGCTCGGCCAGGCCATCGCCAAGCTGGATGGCGAGCGCCGCGATCTGGAGCAGTTGCAGACTGAAACCGCCGCGGAAGTAGCGCAGACCCAGGAGGAGCGCAGCGCGGAGCGCGAGCGCACCGTTCGCCTGGCCGAGCAGGCCAAGGACCTGCGCAGTCTGGTGGACCGCCTGCTGGAACAGGAAAAACGCGAGGCTGAAGCCCGTGCGCGAGCCGTGAAAGAGGCGGAAAATCGCGGTAAACGGGCGCCCGGCGGCAACCAGCGGACTGAGAATTACGCAGCTCTGGAAGGCAGCGCCGCCCTGCCAGCGCGCGGCCGCATCGTCGGCCGCTATGGCGAGACGGAAGCCAGCGGCGCGGTAGCGCGGGGCTTGCGCATTGAAACCCGGGGCGGCGGCCAGGTGGTGGCACCCGCTGACGGCAAAGTGATGTTTGCCGGACCCTTCCGGGGCTATGGACAGCTATTGATCATCGCACATGGCGGTGGATATCATTCGCTATTGGCTGGTTTTGGCCGGATTGACCGCGCGGTTGGCCAATTCGTCCTGGCCGGCGAACCAGTTGGTCGCATGGGCGGCGATGGCTCCGGAAACGCAGCCGGGGCTGGGCATGACGACAAGCCGGTTCTATATCTTGAACTGCGTCGCAAAGGCGAGCCGGTAAATCCCCTGCCCTGGCTCGCGGCGGGCGACAGAAAGGTAAGCGGCTAACATGCGCAATTTCCTCCTGGGTGGCGTCTGCGCTTTCGCCCTGATGGGTTCGGTGGGGCTGTTCGCCGCGCCGAACAAGGTCGGTGCGCTGCAGAACAGCGACACCTACAAGCAGCTCAATCTCTTCGGCGAGATTTTCGAGCGCGTGCGCAATGACTATTACAAAGAGACCAAGGACGAGCAGCTGATGGAGAATGCCATCAACGGCATGCTCTCCTCGCTCGATCCCTACTCGATCTACATGCCGCCGCGCAGCTTCCAGGAAGCGCGCGTGCAGACCCGTGGCGAATTCGGCGGCCTCGGCCTCGAAGTCACCATGGAGAGCGGCCTGGTGAAGGTGGTGTCGCCGATCGACGACACGCCGGCGCAGCGCGCCGGGCTGCTGCCGGGCGACCTGATCACCCATCTCGACGGCGAGCCGGTGCTGGGCAAGACCTTGCAGGAAGCCATCGAGAAGATGCGCGGCACGCCGAACAGCAAGATCGTGCTGACCATCCGGCGCGGCAGCGATGCCAGCGCCAAGCCGCTGGATGTTTCGGTGATCCGCGCCGTGATCAAGACCCGCGTGGTGCGCAGCCGCCGCGAAGGCGATGTGGCCTATCTGCGCGTCTCGTCGTTCAACGAGCACACCACGCAGGACATGAACGCCGCCATCGAGAAACTCAAGACCGAGATCGGGCCTGAGCTGAAGGGCTATGTGATCGATCTGCGCGACAATCCGGGCGGCCTGCTGGACCAGGCGATCTCGGTGGCCGATGCCTTCCTGAATCAGGGCGAGATCGTCTCGACGCGCTCGCTGCGGTCCAATGCCGATGAAGGCCAGCGGTACAACGCCAAGCGCGGCGATGTCACCGACGGCAAGCCGATTGCGGTGCTGATCAATGGCGGCTCGGCTTCGGCTTCCGAAATCGTTGCCGGCGCACTGCAGGATCATCGCCGCGCCGTGCTGGTGGGCAACACCACCTTTGGCAAGGGCCTGGTGCAGACCATGATCCCGCTTGGCGAATTCGGCGGCATGAAGCTGACCACGGCGGGCTACTTCACGCCCTCGGGCCGCTCCATCGACAAGACCGGCATCACGCCGGATGTGGAAGTGTGGAGCGACCGCGACCGTCAGATCGCCGCGGCGCTGAAGGCGCGGCGCGAACTGAACGGCCAGCGCGAGGCCGATGAGGAACCGGCGGCCAAGCCGGGCGAGACCGCTCCGGCTCCGGCTCCGGCACCCGCGCCGAATACCAGCGCCAAGCCAGGCGAGGGTCCTGACGTGGTGCTGCAATCGGCGCTTGAGTTGCTGCGCAGCCCGCCGAAACCGACCGCGAAGAAGTGACGCTTCAGGCCGATCCTGACGATCGCGCCCTGCCGGCGGAGCCGAAGAAAGCCGGCCTGATGGGCCGGCTGCTGGCGCCTTTCGCCAGGCTGCGCAAGAAGCCCAAGCACGCCGAAGCCGAAATGGACATCGCCATGGCGGTGTCTGACGGGTCCGGCGAGCATGGCGACATGGCGCATGCGGATATGGACATGGCCGACGCGCCGATGATGGCGCCGCCGCGCGAAGGCTTCAAGCACAAGCTGCTGCGCGTGCTCAGCATCATCGGCCTGGTGCTATGGCCAGGCTTCCTGCGCGGCGATGCCCGCACTGTCAGCCGCCGCCTGCTGGTGTTGAGCTGGGCGCTGTTCCTGGGCGGTTTGATCAGCCTGGTTGGCTGGCTGGCCGTGAACAACCAGAGCCTGGTGCAGTTGCCCGGCTCGGAAGTGGTGATCGGTGTGGCCCGCCTCACCCTGCCGCCGGAAGCCAAGCTGGCGCCGGATCAGAAGGCTGGCGAGCAGAAGCCGAAGCAGGCGGATACGGCGAACTACCTGCCGAGCGGCCTGCTGGTGGCACCCGATCCGATGCTGGTGGACAACACCAATGTCGGTGCCATGCCGAAGATCGGCAGCGATGGCCGCCAGCCCTGGCGCGCCTATTCGCGGCCCTATAACGAACCCGCCGACCGCCCGCGCATCGCCATCGTGCTGGCCAATGTCGGCTTGAGTGAGACGCTCACCACCAAGGCCGCCGACCTGCTGCCGCCGGCGATCACCTTTGCCTTCAATCCCTATGCGCCGAATCTGGCGGTGCAGATCGAGTATGCACGGCGCCAGGGCCATGAAGTGCTGCTGCAATTGCCGATGGAGCCGTTTGAATATCCGGCCAGCGATCCGGGGCCGTATACCCTGCTCACCTCGCTGACCGAACCGGAAAATCAGCGCCGGCTCGACTGGTCGCTGACCCGCGTGCAGGGCTATATCGGCTTCACCAATTTCATGGGCGCGAAATACACCTCCAGCCCCGAGCATATGCGCCTTGTGGCCGAGACCCTGAAGACGCGCGGCCTGATGTTTGTCGATGCCCGCACCGCGCCGCGCTCGGTGGCCGGCCGCGCCATGCGCGATGCCGGCGGCGTGTTCGCGATTTCCAACCGCCAGATCGATCAGCAGCCGACCGGACCGGTGATCGAATCGCGGCTTGAGGAACTGGAGCGCCAGGCGCGCGGCACCGGCGTGGCCGTCGGTTTCGCCCAGCCCTATCCGATCACGCTGGACCGCCTGCTGGCCTGGAGCAAGACGCTGGCCGGCAAGAGCTACGCGCTGGCCCCGGTTTCTGCCGTGGTAAACCGGCAAACCCCCGAATAGTGAACCTGCATAGTACTGCTGGAGTTATCAGCCATGTCCGATGAAGCCCGCCCCTACCGCCTTGGTGTCGGTGTTGCGCTGCTGAACGAGGCCGACATGGTGTTCGTCGGCCGCCGTATCGACCAGACCGCCGAAGCCTGGCAGATGCCGCAGGGCGGCATCGATCCTGGTGAAGATCCGCGCCAGACCGCCTTGCGCGAACTGGAAGAAGAAATCGGCGTGCCGCCGGCGCGCACCGCCATCATCGCCGAAAGCCGCGACTGGCTGAGCTATGACCTGCCGCCCGAGATCGCCGACAAGGTTTGGAAGGGCAAGTATCGTGGCCAGAAGCAGAAATGGTATCTCTGCCGCCTGATCGGCGATGAGAGCGCGATCAACATCGCCACCGCGCATCCCGAATTCGATGCCTGGAAATGGGCCCGCTTCTCCGAGCTGCCGGACCTGATCGTGCCGTTCAAACGCCCGATCTACGAAGCCGTCGTTGCTGAATTCCGCGGCCAGGTGAAAACCTGAGATGGCGCATCGCGGCGAAATCCTGCTGCTGCATGGCGCCTTCGTCGGCGGCTGGGTATTCGAGCGCTTCAGGAGTTTCCTCAGCCATCGCGGCTGGCGCACCCATGCGCCCGATCTGCCGCTGCATGGCCCCGAGCAGGCCGGCCAGCAGCCCGATCCCGAACTGGCCCGCCTCGGCTTGGCCGATTACCGCGCCGCGATGGAAGCGGAAATCGCCCGCCTGCCGGCAAAGCCCGTATTGATCGGCCATTCGCTCGGCGGCCTGCTGGCACAGCAACTGGCAGCGCGCGATCTCTGCCGTGCCGCGATCCTGCTGGCACCGGTGGCGCCCTGGGGCATCATGCCGCGCACGCTGGAGGAAGTAAGCAGCGCGCTGCATCTGCTGTGGCAGGGCGGCTCGATCTGGCAGAAGCCGCTGCCGCCCGAGCCCGGCATCGCCGTGCAATTCTCCATGGACAAGCTGCCGCCAGCCCTGCAACGCGACAGCGCGGCGCGCCTGGTGCCGGAATCCGGCCGGGCGATTTTTGAATCACTGATGTGGTGGCTCGACTGGCATGCCGCCAGCCGCGTCAGCTTCCACCGCCTGCGCTGCCCGCTGCTGGTGCTGGCCGGCAGCGACGACAAGGTGACACCGGCGGCCTCCTGCCGTGCCGTCGCCTCGCATTATCCGGGCCGCGCGGTATTCCGCGAGATGCCGGGAATGAGCCATTTCCTGTTTGGTGAACCGCGCCAGGAAGAACTGTTCCAGGTCTGCGCCGACTGGCTGGCGGATCTGCCCGCCGAGCACTGAACCGTTCAGGCCGCGGCCTCGGCGGCAAGCTGCCTCCGGCGCCATTGCAGCAGACGCCAGCCGATCTGGGCGAAGAAGCGGCTGAACCAGCCCTGCGGCTCGAAATCGCAGGCTTTCAGCGCCATGCCGAGGCCGCGCTGGATATGGCCGAAACGATAGAGACTAGTGGCGCGCAAAGCATAGGCGGCGCTTTCGCGGCCCCGGTCATATTCGGTCTGGCGGCCATTGCCACACCAATAGGCCATCGCCAGTTCATCATCCGAGGTTTCGTTGATGCGACCCAAGGCAATGCGCAGCCGCGCCAGCCGGCCCATCGGCGCTGTGGCCTGATAGCGCTGCAGATGATCCAGGAACAGCTTGTAATGGCGGAATTCATCACCCGCGATCTTGGCCGCCACGGCTTTCAGCACCGGCTCGTCAGTGGCATCGCGGATGGCGCTGTAGAAACTGGAGGTGCCACATTCCACCACGCAGCGCGCCACCAATTCGCCATTGCGGCTGCCGCGTACTGAATCGGTTGCGTCCAGCGGCAGGCGGTAATGCGTCTGGAAATCGGCCATGGCCCGGGCCGGATCGAAGCTGGGATCGGCAAGCTGGCACCAGCGCGCCAGCGCGCGGCCATGCTGCTCCTCTTCCACGCCCCATTGCCGCGCCGCCGCCTGGAAGGCCGGATCATCGGCGAAGACATTGCAGAGGTAGGTGACATAATCCTCGGCATTATGTTCCACCAGCGTGGCGGCTTTCACCGCGCGCAGCAGATCGGCATCGACCTTGGCGGGATCGAAGCGGTTCCAGGGTATGTCTTCCAATGTCCAATGGCGCATCATGGCTTGCTATTTAAACCGGGGTCATGAAAATGCAATCTTTCTGATCCGGCGATTTTCAGAGGCTTGGCGCCATGCCGTCGCAATTCTACCATAATCCGCGTTGCTCGAAGTCACGCCAGGCCCTGGCGCTGTTGCACGGCCAGGGTGTAAAGCCCCAGGTGATCGAGTATCTCAAGACCCCGCCCTCGGCCAGCGAACTGGCCGGCATCGTCAAGAAACTGGGCCGCCCGGCACGCAGCATCCTGCGCGCCAAGGAAGCCCGGGAGGCTGGCATCGATGTGGAATCCTTGAGCGATTCCGCGCTGCTGAGCGCACTGGCCAAGCACCCGGAAGCCATCGAGCGGCCGCTTTTCGTGCATGGCGCCAAGGCGGCTCTGGGCCGCCCGCCCGAAGCGGTACTCGCCATACTCTAGAAATCGGTCTAGGCTGGCAGCCTTAATAAAATAATACGAAACGCCGCTCGCCAGGATTGCTTCAGGTATGACCGATTCTGCTTCCGCCGCAGCGCCGCTGCGGCCAACCCTGTCTGCTTTTTCACTGCTGCTGCTGGTGCTGCTCACCCTGTTCTGGGGCGTCAACTGGCCGATCATGAAGCTGGCGCTGGCGGAAATGCCGGTCTTCACCTTCCGCTCCTTCTGCCTGGGTGGCGGCGCGCTGGGCCTGTTCGCCATTGCGCTGGCGATGCGCATGCCGCTGGGCATCCCGAAGGGCTACTTCGTGAAGCTGACGCTGATCTCGCTGTTCAACATCACCTTCTGGAACCTGCTGGTGCTCTACGGCCTCTCCATGCTGCCGGCCGGGCGCACCACCATCCTGGCCTTCACCATGCCGCTGTGGCTGGTGATGATGTCGGCACTGATGCTGCATGAAAGCCTCACCGGCTGGAAACTCGCCGGCCTCGGCCTCGGCCTCTGCGGCCTCGCCGTACTGGTCGGCGGCGAATGGCAGGCGATGGCGGCCTCGCCGATCGGCGTGGCGCTGGTGCTGGCGGCAGCGATGAGCTGGGCTTTCGGCACCGTGCTGATCAAGTATTACATGGTGCCAATGGCCAGCGTGCCTTTCGTCGGCTGGCAGATGGTGCTGGGCGGATTGCCGATCATCGTGCTGGCGCCGATCCTGGAAAGCCAGCAATGGCACAGTTACAGCGCGGTCGCCTGGGGCGCTGCCGCCTACAATGCGGTGATCTGCTTCGTGTTCTGCTACTGGGCCTGGAATCATCTGGTTAAGGTGCTGCCGGCCCCGGTGAGCGGCCTTTCCACGCTGATGATTCCGGTGGTGGGCGTGTTCTCCAGCATGGCGATGCTGGGTGAACAGCCGGGCTGGCCGGAATTCGCCGCCCTTGGCCTGATCAGCGCGGCGCTCGGCGCCGTACTCAAGCCTTCGCGCTAGGCTTTTGCGAAGAAACGCAAGGCCGCGCCTTCGGCACCGGCTTCAAGACCGAGCGCATAGCCGGCGGTGGCAGCGAGATCGGCGGCATGGCGCGCCAGCGCACCCGCCGGTTCCTCCACTGCGCCATCGCCGAGCAGGCTCATCGCCACATCATCGGGCAGCTTGCTCGGGCTGCCTTCCGCCTGTACCCGCCATTCGCCATTCTGCAACCCGAGCCGCAGCGCACCGCCACGCGGCAGGGCCATCGCCATCACCGCCAGGCCCAGCATCAGCGCCTTGGCCAGTGGCTTCGGCAGGCTGTTGGGCAGGCCGGTCAGCGGCAGCAGGCGCACCCGGCCGCCATTGAAATACTCGGTGGTGACCCGGCTGACATCGGCCATCGCCATCGGCTCATCCATGCCGCCCGAGGCACCCAGCGCCAGGCGGAAAAAGGCCAGCCGCTTGGCGGCATCGCCGGCACTCTGGGCGATCAGGCGGATCGCCTCCTCGCGCATCGCCGCGTCGGTTTCCTCGGCCAGCAATTCGGCGCCATTGCTCACCGCGCCGATGCTGCCGGCCAGGTCGTGGCACAGCTTGGAACAGATCAGGGCGACAAGGTCGATATCGCTGCGGGCGGCGGCCATGGCGTCTCCAGATCGTGGCATTGCGGCTAGAATCTCTTTAGAATGATTGCTGGTTATGATCAATCGGGAGCGCCCGATGCCCGCCCCCTTCTCGCATAGTCCGGCCAGTCTGGCGCCCTCGCCGTTTGCGCCGGGTGACTGGGTGGAGAACCCGCTGGCCCCCGATTGGGGTCCGGGCCAGGTGCAATCGGCTGTGGGGCCGCGCGTGACGGTGAATTTCGAGCATGCCGGCAAGCAGCTGGTGAATATCAACGAAGTGGCGCTCTCATTGCTGCGCCAGCCGAAGGGCTAGAAAATGGCATTGGGTGGTGATGCGGCGCTGGCGCAGGGCTTGCGCCGGCTGGCGGAGGATGCAGCCCGCGCCATCATGGCGGTATACGCCACCCCGTTCGAGGCCCGCGCCAAGGATGATGCCAGCCCGGTGACCGATGCCGATGAAGCCGCCGAGGCGGTGATCCTGAAAGGCCTGGCCGTCCTGACTCCCGGCCTGCCGGTGGTGGCTGAGGAATGTGCCGCGCGCGGCGATGTGCCGGTGGTCGGCGATGGCCCGTTCTGGCTGGTCGATCCGCTGGATGGCACCCGCGAATTCATCAAGCGCAACGGCGAATTCACCGTGAATATCGCGCTGATCGAACAGGGCCTGCCGAGCCTGGGCATCGTGCTGACGCCGGTGGATGGCATCGCCTATCTCGGCACGCCGCGCGGCGCATTGCGCTTCCAGGGCAATGACGACATCACCGGCAGCGTGATCCACGCCCGCAGGCAGCCCGCAGACGGCGCCGATGTGATGGTGAGCCGCAGCCATCCCGACCCCGAGATGGAGGACTGGCTCAGCAGCCAGCCGATCCGCGCCCGGCTCGAAGCCGGCTCGTCACTGAAATTCTGCCGCATCGCCGAGGGCGCCGCCGATCTCTATCCGCGCTTTGCCCGCATCAGCGAATGGGATACGGCGGCGGGCCAGGCGGTGCTGGCCGCTGCCGGCGGTAGCGTGCGCGACTGGCAGGGCAACACCCTCACCTATGGCAAGCCGGATTTCCGCAATCCTGGCTATCTGGCGCGCGGGCTTGATTGAGCATGGATGCCGCCACGCTGATTCATGATTTCGGCTATGCCGCGATCCTGATCGGCACCTTCATCGAAGGCGAAACCATCCTGATCCTGGCCGGCTTCGCGGCGCATCAGGGGCTGCTGCGCATCGATCTGGCGATCCTGGCGGCCTTCTGCGGCTCGGCGGCCGGCGACCAGCTCTGGTTCGCCCTGGCCCGCTGGCGCGGCCGGCCCTATATCGAGGCGCGGCCGAAACTGGCCGAGAAGCTGGCGCCGGCGACGCGCTGGCTGGAGAAATACCCGACGCTGTTCATCCTCGGCTTCCGCTTTGTCTACGGCATCCGCAACGTGGCGCCCGTGGCCATCGGCCTCAGTGCCATTCCGATCAGGAAATTCGTGCTGCTGAACCTGCTCGCCGCCGCGATCTGGGCCACCAGCTTCGGCTTCGCCGGCTACAGCTTCGGCCAGGCGGTGGAACATTTCCTTGGCGACCTCAAGGATATGCAGCTCAAAATCCTCGGCGGCATCGCCCTGGTATTGCTTGCCGTGTTCCTGTTCCGCCAGTTCAGCAAGAAGCAGCCTTAGCGTTCATCCGGCTTAGCGTTCATCGAACAGCGGATCAGCCTCAGCCTGCGGCATGTCGCCATCGCGGCGATGCAGGCTGCCAAGCTGGGCCAGCTGTTCAGGCAACAGCAGCGCGCGGGTATCCAGCCGTGCCATCAGCCGCGTGGCACGCAGCCGGCCTTCAAGCTGGCCGATGCGGGTGGTGAGGCCATCGATGCGCACCGGGTCGATATGATTCTCGGCAAAGCCGCGCTCCAGCCGCGCTTCCAGATTAGCGATTTCCTGGCGCAAAGCCTGGGCTTCCGACTGCACCCGGCTGGACAGGGCGCGCAGCTGCTGGCGCTGGAAATCGCTCAAATGCAGATCGTCGGCATTATCCAGCACCTTGGCGATGCTGGGATGCGGCGGCTCCGGCGCTATCCTGGGCGCGTGCGCCATGGCGATTTCCGTGGCGGCAATTGCGGCCGGCGGCTTGGGCTGAATGATCGTGGCGATGGCGGCACCGGCGGCGAACACCGCACCCGCGGCCAGCAGGGCCAGGGTCTTGCGCATCATCAGAAGTCTCCTTACTGGGCAATGGCGGGCCTGTGAACATGGAGTTCGGGCCACGCACTCGAATCACGCGCCGGAGAAATATCCGGGGCCGGGGGTTATACGCCCCGCGCTGAGCCAGGAAACATCTAGCGCCGCCAATTAAGGCGGCACGGTGACGACCGTCACGCTTCTGTCATTCAACGGCTATCACATCGGCGTGCTGCGGTTCCGCGTAGAGTCGTTCCACCAGGGCATGGCGGCGCTCCAGTACCGCGCGCTGGTTGATATAGCCCTTGTCGGTGATCTCGTTGGCATCGATGGAGGCCGGATCATCCAGCAGCAGCACGCGGCGGATGCGCATGGAGGAACCGCCGCTGTTATGCGCCGCCAGCTTCGCCGCAATGGCCTGGCGCAACTCTGCCGGCGCCATCGCCTTGGCCGCCGGGGTAAGCCAGGCCAGCAGGCCGACAAAGCCGCGGTCATGGCCGGTGATTACCGCATCCTGCAGCAGGGGCGAGCAGGCGGCGAGCGCGCCGACACGCAGGCCGCCGACATGCACCCAGGTGCCGGTCATCAGCTTGAAATCCTCCGCCGTGCGGCCATCGAACACGATGCCGCCATCGGGATCATTCTCATTCGCCAGCCGGCCGGCATCGCCGATGCGGTAATAGCCTTCCGCATCGAAGGCCGCCGCCTGCTGTGCCTGATCGCCGAGATAGCCCGGCGTGACATTCGGCCCGGCAACGCGCATTTCGTGTTTGCCGCCAGACGGCACGAACTTGATCCGCGTGCCCGGGATCGGCACGCCGATGACACCGGCACGCTCGATCAGGAAATGCGCCGCCGTGGCCAGCGGCGCGGTTTCGGTGGAGCCCCAGCTTGAGGTCATCACCACGCGCTGGCCCAATGTGCGCACGCTCAAGGCTTCAAGCCTGGCCCAGAGATCGGGCGGCAGCGCGGCACCAGCATAGAAGATCAGTTTCAGCTTGGCGAAGAAGCGGCGGCAGAGCGCCTCATCCTGTTCCAGGAACGGGATCAGCATGGCGTAGCCGGCGGGCACGTTGAAATAGATCGTCGGCGACACCTCGCCGAGATTCGCCACCGTCCTGTCGATCAGGCCCGGCGCCGGCTTGCCGTCATCGATATGCAGGCTGCCGCCCTGGCGCAGCACCAGATTGAAATTATGGTTGCCGCCGAAGGTGTGATTCCACGGCAGCCAATCGAGCAGTTCGGGCCGCGTCTCGGCCAGGAACGGCCAGATCTGCGCGATGGATTGCTGGTTCGACGACAGCATGCGGTGCGTGTTGATCACGCCTTTCGGCATGCCCGTGGAGCCGGAGGTGAATAGATACTTCGCCACCCAGTCAGGCCTGATCGCCTTGAAGCGCGCTTCTGCTGCCATGTCGGGTTCACCCTGCAACAGCGTGGCAAACGGCGTGGCGGCAATGCCTTCCGGCGGTGCCTCGCTGCACACCACCTCGATACCCTGCAAGGCCAAGCCTTTCAGCACGGCATTGAACATCGCGCCCTTTTCGGCAAAGACCAGCTTCGGCTGCACCAGGCCGAAGATGTGATGCACCTTGGCATGATCCTGGCTCATCAGCGAATAGGCGACGCTGACCGGCGCCACCGGCGCCCCGGCGAGCCAGGCGCCGAGCATCATCTGGGCATGGTCGATGCTGTTGCCCGAAAGAATCAGCACCGGCGTATCCTGGCCGCAGCCGCGCTTGATCAGGCTGGCGGCGATGCGGCGCGCATTGTCCCAGGCCTGCGCATAGCTCAGCCGCCGCCAGCCGCCCTGGGCCGTGCGTTCAGCAAGGAAGGTCGCATCAGGCTGCTGCCGCGCCTGGCGTTCGAGATCAAGGCCGAGATGATCGGGATAGGCGGCCAGCGGCTCGGCGCTTTCCAGCACGAAGCCGCCATCGGGATGCGCGATGCGGCGGATACGCGGCACCGCCAGTGCAAGCGGCAAAAAGGGCGGCTTGCTGCCCATGATGCTTTCCTCCCGGGATTTTTCTGAATTGTAGTATAGCGTTACAATTCAGGCAAAGGGAAAAGCGAAGGGGCCATCTTGATGAAGATCGCCGTCATACCCGCGAAAGCGGGTATCCCATTCTACGGTAAAATGGGACCCTCGCTTTCGCGAGGGTGACGAAAAATAGATGGGGAAAAGCGCAACGCCCTCAGGCGTTCACATCAATGACCACGCGGCCCCGGATCTTGCCGGCGAGGATCTGCGGCGCCAGGTCGAAGATCGCGGAAAGCGGCTTCACCTCGGTCATGGCGTCGAGCTTGTCCAGCGGCAGGCCCTTGGCGAGCTGCCACCAGGCGCGGCGGCGGCGATGCGCCGGCGCCATCACGCTGTCGATGCCGAGCAGACTGACATTGCGCAGGATGAACGGGAATACGCTGGACGGCACATCGTTGCCGCCGGCCATGCCGCAGGCGGCAACCCAGCCGCCATACTGGGTCTGGCTGATCGCGGTGGCGAGCGTCTGGCCGCCGACGCTGTCGACCACGGCGGCCCAGCGTTCCTTGGCCATCGGCGGCCCCTTGGCGGCAAGCTCGGCGCGGTCGATGAAATCGCTGGCGCCGAGACTGCGCAGATAATCATGCGTCTCCGGCCGGCCGGTGGCTGCCGCCACCTTGAAACCACGCGAAGCCAGCAGCGCAATCGCCACCGAGCCGACGCCGCCGGCAGCCCCGGTGACCAGCACCGGCAAAGCCTCGGGCCGGTCGTCCTTGACCAGGCCGGCATCCTCCAGCGCCATGACGCAGAGCATCGCGGTATAACCCGCCGTGCCGATGGCCATGGCCTGCGACAGCGAGAAGTTATCCGGCACCTGCACCAGCCAGTCGGATTTCAGCCGCTGGAAACGGGTATAGCCGCCCGACTGGGTTTCCGAGAGGCCATAGCCGTTGACCAGCACGCGGTCGCCCTTTTTCCAATCCGGGCTTTGCGATTCCACCACGGTGCCGGCGAGATCGATACCGGCCACCAGCGGCAGCTTGCGCGCGATACGGCCGCCGGTGAGCGCCAGGCCGTCCTTGTAGTTCACCGTCGAATAGGCCACCTCCACCAGCACGTCATGCTGCGGCAGGTCGGCGAGCGTCAATTGCTTGAAGCCCGCCTTCGGCTTGCCTTCAACTTCCTCTATCAGGACGGCGCGGAAGCTCTCCGACATTTAGTACCTCAACGGATGGGTTCGAGGATCGAGACGTAATTGGCGACGGCGACGCCGCCCATGTTGAACACGCCGCCGATCTTGGCATCCTTCACCTGCAAGGCGCCAGCGGTACCGGAAAGCTGCATCGCCGCCATCACATGCATCGACACGCCGGTGGCGCCGATCGGATGGCCCTTGGCCTTGAGGCCACCCGAGGGATTGATCGGCAACTTGCCGTCCTTCTGGGTCCAGCCTTCCAGGATCGCCTTGGCGCCCTGGCCCGGGGCGGTGAGGCCCATGGCTTCGTATTCGATCAGTTCGGCGATGGTGAAGCAGTCATGGCTCTCGGCAAAGGAGAGATCCCAGACATTGAGGCCGGCTTCGGCCAGCGCATCGGCCCAGGCCTTGGCCGGTCCTTCGAAGGCGATCACGTCGCGCTTCGACATGGGCAGGAAATCCTGCACATGCTTGGCGGCGCGGAAGGCGATGGCCTTCTGCATGCCGAGCGCGGTCTGCACATCGGTGAGCACCAGGGCGGCGGCGCCATCCGACACCATCGAGCAATCGGTGCGCTTCAGGCCGCCGACGACATAGGGATTCTTGTCGGAGACGGTGCGGCAGAAATCATAGCCGAAATCGCGCTGCATATGCGCCAGCGGATTGACCGAGCCGTTCTTGTGGTTCTTCGCCGCGATCATCGCCGTGGCATCGGACTGGTCGCCGTATTTCTGGAAATACTTGCTCTGGATTGAGTCGAACACGGCGGCGAAACCGCCCTGACCGAAGCTCTCTTCCTTGCGGTAGCTGGCCTTGAGCAGGATGTTGCCGACCACATCATTCGGCGCCGAGGTCATCTTTTCCACGCCGACGCAGAGCACGAAGCGCGCCTTGCGCGCGGCAATCGCCTGCAAACCCTGGAACACCGCCGCGGTGCCGGTGGCACAGGCATTCTCAAGCCTAGTCGCCGGCTTGAAGCGCAGGCCGGGATCGGCCTGCAGCACCAGGGAAGCCGGGAAATCCTGGTCCACCAGGCCGCCATTGAAGGTGCCGAGATAGATGGCATCGACATCCTTCGGCTCGATGCCGGCATCCCGGATCGCCTGGGTCGCGACCTCGACGATGAGGTCCTCCTGGGTCTTGTCATCCAGCTTGCCGAATTTGGTGTGGCTCCAGCCGACGATGCAGGCGGTCATGGCGAATTCCTCCTTGGATGGATTGGCGCTGTCTGGTTGCTGCAAAAAGTGAGCGCCCAGGGAGGGGAAGTCAACAGACCTCCCGGAGAAATTCAAACACTTGTTAGGATTTTACTCGTCGTCGCCATCGGCGGCACTGCCGACCGGGCCGAGCGCGCCGAGCCGCGCCGCCAGGCGCTTTTCCAGGGCATACAGGCTGGCCGGGCTGCGGGCGGCGGAAACCGGCCCGAGCAGGGCCACCGGCACCTGGCCCTGGGCATAGGGGATTTCCGCCCGGGCGAGATCGAGCGCGCGCCGCAGGGCGGCGGCTTCCGCCGGCTTGTCGCCCAGACCCTGGGCGGCGAGGCCGATATCCTCGGCGAGATCGAGATTGCTGGCTTTCCAGGCCGGCAGCCGCATGGCAGCGCGCAGCCGGGCCAGGGCCGTGCGGCCATCCTTCTGCTGCGCCAGCCGCACCGCTTCGGCGCGCAAGGCCCATTGCGGCCACAGCACATTGGCCTGGGCCGGCGGCATCGGCTGCACCGTCACGCCCTGCGGCAGCAGCCGGGCAACCCAGGGGCGCGGATCGACCCGCCTGCCATCGAGATAGACTTCCAGGGTGATGTGGTTGGCGACCCCGGGCCAGAGCGTTGCCGCATCCGCCACCAGGCCGATGGCCTGGCCGGCCGCCACGCTATCACCCGGACGCGCCCTGGCTGCCACCCCGATTAGGCGGATTGTGAGCGGTTTTCCGCTGTTTTCCACCGTAGCGACCAAGCTGGGCCAGCCCATCAGGCGCTGCGCCGGCAGATCGGCGCGCTGGATACTGGCCGGGCGGGTGAGTGCCAGCGGCAGGCCGGCAACGAAGCCGAGATCGACCCCGGTGGGATAGGGCTGCGGGTCCGGCTTGGCCATGCGCGTATCAAAGGCCGGCCAGGAACCGCGCAGCTCGGCCCCTGACTGAGCGTAAGTCGACGGGGCATACAGCGGCGCGGCCAGGAACAGCAGGAAAAACGTAAGGACGATTCGGCGCATGGCCAGAGACTCGCCCAGGCCCCCGGCCCTGGCAAGGCGGAACCCCGATGGAGGGAGCTTTAAGGCGAGCGGCTGGCCGCCGTGACCACGCCGGCACCCACCAGCAGCGCGCCGCCGGTACGGTTGACGGCGCGGATGACGCGCGGATTGGCCACCGCTTGGCGCGCCTTGCCAGCCACCAGGGCATAGCCGGCGGCATTGGCAGCGGCCAGCACCAGGAAGGTGGCTTCGAAAACCAGCATCTGGAGCCAGAAATCTCCCGCCGGATCGAGGAATTGCGGCAGGAAAGCCACGAAGAACGTGATGCTCTTGGGGTTCAGCGCCGTCACCAGCCAGGCATGGCCCAGCATCTTCACAGCCGAAGCCGCATCGCGGCGCGGTTCAGCCTGCAAGGCATCGCCGGCCCGCCACAGCTTGATGCCGAGATAGATCAGATAGGCGGCACCGACCCATTTCAGCACCGTGAACACGCTGGCCGACGCCGCCAGCAGGGCGCCGAGCCCGAGCATGGAGAGCGTCATCGCGGTGAAATCGCCGAGCGCCACGCCAGCCGCCATCGGCATCGCCGCGCGCCAGCCCTGGCCAAGCGCGTAGGACACCACCAGCAGCACGGTGGGCCCCGGAATCAGCAGCAGCACGGTGGAGGCGGCAGTGAAAGCAAGCCAGAGTTCCAGGCTCATCGCGGCAATCCTTCGGAGTCGGTTCGATTGCCAATAAAGCCGCGCGGAACCCGGAAAGACAAGGCGCCTGCGGTTCAGACAGTCATATCATCCCGGCCTGTTTTTCTTTTTGTGTCATACCCGCGCATGCGGGTATCCCATTTCGGCTGCAAATGGGACCCTCGCTTGCGCGAGGGTGACAAAGAGACAAGAAACGAAGAAGCAAAAGCCACCCCTGCCTAAAGCCGGCCGCCTTCATGGGCCAGGGCGCGGAATTTGCGCGGCGACAGGCCGAAGCGCTGATGGAACAGCCGGCTGAAATGCGACGAGCTGTTGAAGCCCCAGTCAAAGGCGATATCGGTGATGGTGCGGTGGCGCTCGGCGGCATCGCCCAGCGTGAAGCGCACATGCTCCAGTCGGCGCTGCCAGATCAGTTCGCTGAGCGTGGTTGGCTCATTCTCGAACAGCTTATGCAGATACCGCTTGGAATAGCCGAAATCCGCCGCGATCGCCTCGATGGAGAGGCCGGGGTCACGCAGATTCTCGCTGACGAAATGCAGCACCCGCTGCTTCAGCCGGCTGCCTTCCTCGGCGTCGCTGTCCAGCATATGCGCCATGCGCGCCACGCCATCGGCCAGCCGCTCGCCATAATCCGCACCGGGTGACTTGGCGCCCTGGCGCAGCCCGGCATAGGCCTGCACCAGCAGATCGTAGACCATGCGGCCGGCGGGGCTGGAACGATCAAAGCGCCGCACCGCGACGCGCTCGACCTCAAGCCCGAGCCGGGTCAGTTCATCGCGCGGCAGCAGGATCGCCGCCTGCAGGATGCGGTCGGAATTCGATACCACATAGGTCTGCGTGGTGTCGTAGATGCCCCATTCGCCCGGCGTGATCACCACCTGGCGGCCGCCCTGCTCGAACCGCGCCGCGCCCTCGATCTGCGCCACGATCTTGACATAACCGCGATCATCGCGGCGGATCAGGCGCGGCGTGCGCACCACGCGGTGGCGGCTGGCGGCAATGCCGCAGATTTTCAGATTGCGGTGCTCGCCGAGATCGAGTCGGCCATCGAATTGCGGATCGCCGAAAGTATCCGCCTCCAGCCAGCCGATATGCTCGCGCACGAAACCGCCCCACAGCTCCAGCCGGTCGGTAATGCCGGTGCCGGTATCGAAGGCGATGCTATGGGCGCGCATGGCCATGGCGGCTGGTGGTTCCTCCCGTTGGTCTTTTCTATCCCGATCCTACCAGGACGGGAGCTGTAATAATAGTTGGAGATCAAACTGAAGCGGCGGATTTTGCGCCGCAACATTATGCCTCCGAGACCGATTAGTTCGCCTACACATGAAATGCACAAGGGATTGGCTTGTTCACTCTCGGGCAAGAACGCCGCCGCCGCCGCCCCTAGCATGGCCCCCGGCAGAAACCGCCGGCACGACAACCGACCGGCGGCGCTTGAAGGAGGAAGCATCATGCGATCCATGTTGAGGGGTGTAGCCGCGCTGGCTTTGACGGCGGCTCTGGGCCTTGCCGCGCAGGCGGCTTTGGCACAGGACAAGATCAAGGTCGGCTGGGCGATTTCCAAAACCGGCCCCAATGCCGGCGGCGCCAATATCACCCAGATCCCGAACTATCTGCTTTGGGTGAAGGAAGTGAACGACAAGGGCGGCCTGCTGGTGGGCGGCAAGCGCATCCCGCTGGAAGTGGTGGAATACGACGACCGCTCGAATTCGGAAGAAGCCGTGCGCGCCGTCGAACGCCTGATCACCCAGGACAAGGTGGACCTGCTGTTCCCGCCCTGGGGCACCGGCCTGAACCTGGCGGTCGGCCCGGTCTTCAACAAATACGGCTATCCGCAGCTCGCCTTCTCGGCGGTGACCGACCGCGCGCCGGAACTGGCGAAGCGCTGGCCGAACAGCTTCTGGCTGCTCGGCACCAGCAAGCAGTATGTCGATGCCCTGGTCGAATTGCTGACCAAGATGCGCGGCGAAGGCAAGATCAACGCCAATGTGGCGATGCTCTCGATTGCCGACGGTTTCGGCATCGACCTGTCGAAGGCGGCGCGCGAAGGCTTCGAGAAGGCCGGCTTCAAGCTGATCTACGACAAGAGCTATCCCATCGGCACCCAGGACATGGCACCGCTGATCGGCGAGGCACAGCGTTCCGGCGCCGATACCTTCGTCGCCTTTTCCTATCCGCCGGATACGGTGGCGCTGAGTGACCAGTCGAAGATCGCCAATTTCGCGCCCAAGGTGATGTTCCTCGGCGTCGGCGTCGGCTTCCCGCTCTATCCGCAGAAATACGGCGCCAACACCGAAGGCATCATGTCGCTCGGCGGCTGGTCGGCGGACAATGCCGCCACGGCGGAATACCGCAAGAAGCATGTGGCGATGCATGGCCGCGACCCGGATTACTGGGGCAGCCAGGTCGGCTATTCCTCGCTGCAGATGCTGGAGCAGGCGATCGAGCGCGTCGGCAAGATCGACCGCGCCGCGATCATCAAGGAACTGCAGACCGGCAGCTTCGATACCGTGCTGGGCAAGATGAAGCTGGTGGATAACATGCCGAAGGATGCCTACTGGTATATCGGCCAGTGGCAGAACGGCTTCTTCACCGGCGTGGCGCCGCAGCGGCCCGGCGTGGCCGCCGTGAAGCTGCCGAAGGCACCCTGGCAGTAACCCATAATCCCGGGGCCGTGTCCCGCGGCCCCGGGATTGCTTTCCTCTAGGTATCGTTCCCCATGCTTTTCGATGCGCTGATCACCGGAGTGACGCTGGGCGGCATGTATGCGCTGGTCGCCCTGGGCCTGACCCTGCAATACGGCGTCGCGCGCATCATGAATCTCTCCTACGGCGAAACCCTGGTCGCGGCTTCCTTCGCCGCCATGGCACTCTATACCGGCGCCGCCGTCAATCCGCTGCTTGGTCTGCTGGTGGTGGTGCCCGCCGCCGCTGCTTTAAGCTGGCTGATCTACCGTTTCCTGCTGACCCCGCTGGTGCGCCGCGCCAAGAGCCGCGACGCCCTGGAAGTGGATAGCATCCTCGCCACCTTCGGCCTGCTCTTCGTGATCCAGGGCGTGATGCTGGCGATCTTCGGCGGCGCCTATTTCTCTTATGCCTTCCTTGCCGTGCCGGTGCAGGTATTCGGCACCGTGGTGGCCGCCAACCGCCTGTTGGCGCTCGGCTTCGCCCTGGTGATCGGCCTCGGCCTGTGGCTTGGCCTCACCCGCACGCGCACCGGCACGGCGCTTCGCGCCGTCGCCGTCGATCCCAATGCGGCGCAGCTTGTCGCCATCGATGTGCGCGCCATGGCAGCAGCGGCCTTCGCGCTTGGCGGCGGCCTGGTGGCATCGGGCGGCGTGCTGACCTCGATGTTCCTCACCTTCAATGCCAATATCGGCGTGGTGTTCACCATGAAGGCGCTGATCGTGGTGATCATGGGCGGCGTCGGCAACCTGCTCGGCTGCCTGGTCGCCGGCCTGATTCTCGGCCTCACCGAGACCCTGGTGGCGACCATGATCGATCCGGGCCTCACACTCGCCGCCACCTATACTCTGTTCCTCACCATCCTGCTGTTCCGGCCGCAGGGGCTGTTCGGCGGAGCGCGGCGATGAATTTGCGCTACGCTCTCGGCGGCCTGGCCGCGCTTGCCGCCATCGCCGGACTGGCTGTGCTGCCGCAATACTTAAGCGGTTACGGCCTGTCGCTTGCCATCGGCATCCTGAACTACACCGTGCTGGCCACCGCCTGGGCCTTGTTCTCCGGCCCGACGCGCTATGTCTCGCTCGCCACCGTCGCCTTCTTCGGCATCGGCGCCTACACCGTGGCGGTGCTGGGCGAAGTGCTGGCCTGGCCGCTGGTGCTGCTGATCGCGCTCGGCATCGGTGTCGCGGTGGCCCTGCTGGTCGGCCTGGCCACGCTGCGGCTCTCCGGCGTCTATTTCGTCATCTTCACCTTCGGCCTGGCCGAACTGATCCGGCAGCTCGTCACCTGGTTCGAGGTCAACAAGACCCGCACGCTGGGCCGCTATGTCTTTGTCGATATCAACCAGACCCAGATCTACTGGCAGCTTCTCGCCCTGGCGGTGCTGGTCTTCCTCGCCGGCTTCCTGATCCAGCGTTCGCGGCTCGGCCTGGCGCTGCGCGTGATCGGCGATGACGAGATGGTGGCACGCCATGTCGGCATCAACACCACGCGGGCCAAGGTGCTGCTGTTTGCCTTCTCCGCCAGCTTCATGTCGCTCGCCGGCGCGGTGATGGCGCCGCGCTGGACCTATATCGATCCGGCCATCGCCTTCAACCCGGTGCTGTCGTTCCAGGTGCTGATCATGGCCCTACTCGGCGGCGTGCACCGGCTGTATGGCCCGCTGCTCGGCGTGGTACCGCTGACCCTGCTGTTTGAATACCTGCTGGCGCGCTTCCCGAACCATTTCTCGATCCTGATCGGCCTCGCCTTCATGATCATCGTCTATGCCATCCCGCAGGGCGTGGTCGGCCTGATCGAAAAGCTGCGTGTGAAGCGGGAGGCGAAGCCATGAGCCTGTTGCCATGAGCCTGTTGCAAGTCTCCGGCCTCACGCGGCGCTTCGGCGGCCTGGTTGCCGTCGATGGCGTCGAGTTCAATGTCGCGGAAGGCGAGATCGTCGGCCTGCTGGGACCGAACGGTTCGGGCAAGACCACGGTGCTGAACCTGCTGTCCGGTGCGCTGGCGCCCGATGGCGGCAGCATCCGCTTCGGCGAACATGCGATTCATGGCCTGGCGGCGCATCGCATCGCGCGGCTCGGCCTGGCCCGCACGTTTCAATTGGTGCGCCCGCTCGGCTCGATGGATTGCCGCGACAATGTGATTGCCGGCCTGGCCTTTGGCGCCGAACGCCGCTGGGGCAGTGCCGCGCAACGCGAAGCCGATGACCTGCTCGCCCGTGTCGGGCTGGAAGGCCGCGGCCATGCCATGCCCGGCGAATTGACCTATATCGACCAGAAGCGCCTGGAACTGGCCCGCGCCCTGGCGCTGCGGCCACGCCTGCTGCTGCTGGATGAATGGCTCGCCGGCCTCAACCCCACCGAATTACTGGAAGGCATCAAACTGGTGCAGAGCCTGCGCCAGCAGGGCATGGCGATCCTGCTGGTGGAGCATGTGATGGATGCGATCCGCTCGCTCTGCGACCGCTGCCTGGTGATGAGCGCCGGCAAGCGCATCGCCATCGGCCTGCCGGGCGATGTGCTGAGCGACCCCGATGTAGTGCGCGCCTATCTGGGTGACGACCATGCTTGACGTCGTCGGCCTGTCGATTGCCTATGGCCGCCACCAGGCGGTGCGCGATGTGGCGCTTTCCATTGCGCGCGCCGAGATCGTGGTGATCCTCGGCGCCAATGGCGGCGGCAAGACCTCGCTGCTCAAAGCCATCGCCGGCCTGCTCACCCCCGCGCCCGGCCTGCGCCTCAGCCTGGATGGCCAGGACCTGACCAGACTGCCGGCGCATAGAATAGTCGAGGCCGGCCTGGCCCTGGTGCCCGAGGGACGCGGCATCTTCGGTGATCTGAGTGTCCGCGAGAACCTGCTGCTCGGCGCCTATCCGCGCCGCGCCCGCGCCAATGAAGCCGCCAATCTGGCGCGTATCCTCAATCTGTTCCCGCGCCTTGGCGAACGCATGAACCAGGCCGCCCGCACCATGAGCGGCGGCGAACAGCAGATGGTAGCGATTGGCCGCGCGCTGATGTCGGCGCCAGACATCCTGCTGTTGGATGAACCGTCGCTCGGCCTCTCGCCGCTGATCTGCGGTGAATTGTTCGGCGCCCTGCAGCGCATCCGCGAGGCCGGCATCGGCGTGCTGCTGGTGGAACAGAATGCGCGCCGCAGCCTCGCCATCGCGGATCGTGGCTACCTGATCGAGCAGGGCAGCATTGTCGGCAGCGGCAGCGCGGCGGCCTTGCGCGATGATCCCGCCGTGCAGCGCGCCTATCTCGGCAAGCAATAGATTTCGTAGAGGGAGAGAAAAGATGTTCGAGACCCAATTGCTGATCGGCGGAAAGGATGTGGCGGCCAGCGGCGGCAGGAGCTTCGAGCGCCGCAACCCGTTGAGCGGCGAAGTGGCGAGCCGCGCCGCCGCCGCCTCGGTGGCCGATGCCAATGCCGCCGCGGATGCCGCTGCCGCCGCCTATCCGGCCTGGTCGGCGCTTGGCCCCAATGCACGCCGCACCCTGCTGCTGAAGGCCGCCGACAACCTGGCCGCCCGCGCGCCGGATTTCATCGCCCGCATGCAGGCCGAGATCGGCGCCACCGCCGCCTGGGCCGGCTTCAACGTGCATCTTGCTTCCGGCATGCTGCGCGAGGCCGCCGCCATGACGACGCAGATCGGCGGCGAAGTGATTCCGTCCGACAAGCCGGGCTGCCTGGCGATGGCGACGCGTGAAGCGGTTGGCGTGGTGCTCGGTATCGCACCGTGGAATGCGCCGGTGATCCTTGGCACCCGCGCCGTGGCGATGCCGCTGGCCTGCGGCAATACCGTGGTGCTCAAGGCATCCGAGACCTGCCCCGCCACCCATCGCCTGATCGCCGAGGCGATCCAGCAGGCCGGCCTGCCCGATGGCGTGATCAATGTGGTGAGCAATGCGCCGGCAGATGCCGCCGAAGTGGTTGGCGCACTGATTGCGCACAAGGCGGTGCGCCGGGTCAATTTCACCGGCTCAACCAAGGTCGGCCGCGTGGTGGCGGAACTGGCGGCGAAGCAACTCAAGCCCGTGCTGCTCGAACTCGGCGGCAAGGCGCCGCTGGTGGTGCTGGATGATGCCGACCTGGATGAAGCCGTGAAGGCGGCGGCCTTCGGCGCCTTCATGAACCAGGGCCAGATCTGCATGTCGACCGAGCGCGTGGTGGTGGACAATGCCGTGGGCGACGATTTCGTGGCGAAATTCGCCGCCAAGGCCAAGTCGCTCACCTCCGGCGATCCACGCCAGGGCAATGTGGCGCTCGGCGCGCTGGTGAATGTGGAAGCGGTGGACCGCGTGCTGGCGCTGGTGGAGGAGGCCGTGAGCCAGGGTGCTAAGCTGGTGGCCGGCGGCAGCCGCGATGGCGCGGTGATGAGCGCCACGGTGCTGGATCATGTGACACCCGACATGCGCATCTATCACGAGGAAAGCTTCGGACCCGTGGCCTGCGTGGTGCGCGCGAACGGCGAGGCGGCGGCGGTGGCGGCGGCCAATGATACCGAATACGGCCTTTCCGCTGCCGTGTTCAGCCGCAACATTCCCCGCGCCCTCATGGTGGCGAAGCGGATCGAAAGCGGCATCTGCCATATCAATGGCCCGACGGTGCATGACGAAGCGCAGATGCCGTTCGGCGGCGTGAAGGCTTCGGGCTATGGCCGCTTCGGCGGCAAGGCCGGCGTGGAGCAATTCACCGAACTGCGCTGGATCACCATGGAAACCCAGCCCGGCCATTTCCCGATCTGATCGCCATGCACCTGGAAGATAAAGGGCAGTTGGAAGGCAAGGTCTGCGTCGTTACCGGGGCCGCCGGCAGCATCGGGCTCGCCGCCGTGAAGCGGCTGCTGCGCGAAGGCGCCCGTGTGCTGCTGGTGGACCGCGAGGAAGCTACCCTGCGCGCGGCGGAAGCTCAGCTTGGCGCGCCCTCGAGCCACGCGGTGTCAATTGCCGCCGATGTCGCCGACGCGGCAGACACGCGGCGCTATCTTGAAGCGGCGCAGCGCCTCTGGGGTGGCATCGACGTGCTATTCCTCAATGCCGGCGTCAGCGGCGCCATCAGCCCGGTGACGGATTACCCGGAAGAGACCTGGGACCGTGTTATCGCGGTGAACCTGCGCGCGCCTTTCCTGGCCTGCAAATACGGCCTCCCTTTATTGCGCGATGGCGGCAGCATCGTGATGACCGGCAGTGTCGTCGGCGTCACCAGCGACCCAGGCATCGCGGCTTACGCCACCTCGAAGCATGGCCTGATCGGCTTGATGCGCACGGTGGCCAAGGAAGCGGCGCGGCGCCGCATCCGTGTCAACGTGCTGGCGCCCGGCCCGATCGACAATGGCTTCCAGCGCCAGATCGAGGGCCATCTCAGCAATGTGATCGGCACCGAGGCCGGCGCCTTCCTGGATGGCCTGATCCCGCTCGGCCGCCATGGCCTGGCGGAAGAAATCGCCGAAGCCGTGCTGTTCCTCGCCTCTCCCGCCAGCAGCTTCACCACCGGCAGCGTGCTGATGGCCGATGGCGGCATGCATATCTGACCCGCAACCCAGCCCACGGAGCGCCCCATGCCCGAAGCCGCCACCAGTGAATTCTGGCGTCACCTGAAGCCGATCAATCCGGTGTTCAAGCCGGATGCGTTGCCGGAAGCCTATATACAGAATGCGCCGACCGACGATGAGAAGCTGTATGTGCCGTTCACCGAAACGGTATCGTCGCGGCCCTTGTGGATCTCACCGGCACAGAACAAATGGTGCGACATCCTGATGGCCAAGGCGGCGGGGCTGGTGAACCGGCATTACCATCCGCATGAAGTGTTTGCCTACACGATCTCGGGCAAGTGGGGCTATCTCGAACATGACTGGACCGCTACCGCCGGCGATTTCGTCTACGAGACCCCGGGTGAGGGCCACACGCTCGTCGCCTATGAGCATGAACAGCCGATGAAGGTGTTCTTCATCGTAACGGGTCCGCTGATCTGGCTCGACGAGCAGGGCAATTCCGCCGGCCATTTCGATGTGCATGACTATATCGCCATGTGCCGCGCGCATTACGACAAGATCGGCCTCGGCGCCGACACCATCACCAAGCTTTTCCGGTAAGGCGCTCTCTTACAATTCGTCATGCCCCGCGAAGGCGGGGTATCCACGATTTGCTTCTTTAAAAAGAACTCGTGGATGGCCCGCCTGAAGCGGGCCATGACATTTTCTCACTGCTTATGGCGGTGCTACCCCGCGCAGCCCAGCCGCCGGATCATGTCCGCCGGAATCGGCAGGCCCTTGAGCTTGCCGGGCTGCGCAGGATCGGGCTGCGCCAGCACGCGCTTCTCGCGGCCTTCCACCAGCAGTGTACCGTCCTGGCGCTGAATGCGGTGGCCGACCTGGAAGGAGGAGCGGCCCCATTCGAGGATGCGGCTATGCACGGCAATGCTGTCCTGCACCGCCGCCGGGCCATGGAACTTGGCTTCCACCGAGACGATGGGAAAACCGATCGAGCCGATGCGGCGCAGTTCCTGCAACGTGTAACCGGCTTCCGCCAGCAGCCGCCAGGTGCCGGCATCGAACCAGGCGAAGTAATTCGGGTAGAAAACGATATCCGCCGGGTCGCAATCGCCCCATTGCACATCGAGCGGATGCACCGAAATCAGGGCCTCGCCGGCAATCGCTTCATTCTGCTGCATGGCGGGCCTCCTGTAGCGCCGTGAAAGCCGACAGCGTACGGCTCAAGGCCTCGCCTTCCGGATCGCGCAAAGCGGCAACGCGGGCTTGCAGCACGGCGTCGGCTGCCTGGGCTATGGCCAGCCTGCCTTCCAGGGCCGGCAGGATCAGATGCGCGCGGATGCGCTGGTAGTTTTCCAGGCCGCGCTTGTAGGTATCGCCATAGCCTTTGATCAGCCGCGCGCATTCAGCGATTTCGAGCGCCAGCGCGATATCCTGCGCCGCCGCGCGGCGGATCAGGCCGAGCCAATCCTCGATCTGCGCCTGCTCCTCGGTATAGCGGTGGCTGCGCCGCCGCCAGGGCTTCAGCGCCGCCAGCAGGCGGAAGCGCAGATAGCCGCCCAGCCGGTTGCTCGGCAGGGTCATCGCCCAATGCCAGCGCCAACCGCGCGTTTCAGCAAGACGCAGGATCGGCTGCGCCAGGGAAGGCGGCAGCAGGCCGGCCAGTTCCTCGATGCCGGGCTTGAGGAAATCCGCCACTTCGTAAGGCTGCCCGGCCTGAATGCGGGTTTCACGCTCGATGGCCTGGAACCGCTCCGGCTTCAGCTTCAACTGCGCGACGCGGACCACATCCTCCACGCTCATGCGCAAGGCCAGATGCCGCGCCACTTCGGCTGCCAGCCTGCCTTCCGCATCAATGCGGGCGACGGCTTCCAGGCGATCCAGATACAGCGTGGCATAAGCCGCATCCTGATAATCCAGCAGCCGCTTCACACCCGAAGCCGCATGGCTTTGCGCCGCTTCCGGCAGAGCATCGACACGCTGCGCCAGATCAAGCAACGGGATCGGTTCGGGTGCGATTTCAGCGCGTGCAGCAGCAGCGGCGATCTCGCCGCGTGCATGGGCTAGGCCGAAACGGAAGCCGGCCAGGTTACTCTCCACCGCCTTGCCTTCGGCACGGATGCCGGCCTCGAACAGATCGGCGGCCAGCGGCAGCGCGCCGCTGCCGGCCAGGGCACCGAGCAACACGGCATTGAGGATCGAGCCGGATTCTTTCGCTGCCGCATCCATATCGAACAGCACGGCGCGGCGGGCCGATTCCTTGGCGGCACGGAACAAGCGGCCTGTATCAAAACGCCCATCGCCCATGCCGCTCTTTTCCGCCACGGCGAAAATCCGGTGCGTGGAAGCGATCAGCAGCGTGCGATCCGGCGTGACATAGCCGTTCTGCATGGCGCGGCCGGCCTCGACAAACTCCGAGGCGATCATCACATCGACCTGACCCAGGCCGGGATTGAGGCACATCACCGGGCGCTGCTGCGTCACTTCCGGCCAGACCTCGATATAATAGGTGGTGGCACCGGTGCGCTGCGCCACGCCGGGAATCGAGGTCGCCTGCACCGGGAAACCGGCACGCCGCGCCGCGCCGGTGATCCAATCGGTGAGCACGCCGCCGCCTTCGCCGCCAAGGGCCGCCACCAGCAAGGTGATCGGGCGCTGCACGCCGCTCATGCCCACACACTCCTGAGCCAGCCGATCACGGATTGATGCAGGCGATGATTGAGCCGATCCCAGAGCGACGGGTTATGCACGATCTCGGTCTTGTAGAAGGACGGGCAGAGCACGGCGGCATGGGCCACCTCGCCGCAATGGCCGCAGCCGACGCAGCCCTGGTTGACATGGGCGATGGGATCGCTGCGCAGCGGATCGGGGTTGGGCTTGATGGTAAGCGACGGGCAGCCGGACAACCGGATGCAGGAATGGTCGCCGGTGCAGACCGCATCATCGATGCCGAAGCGGGTACGCAGCACGCGCTCGCCCGCCGCCAGAGCCTTGGCTTCCTCAACCTTCAAGCGGCGCTGGCGGGCAAGCTGACATTCACCATCGGCGATGATCACCTTGAGGCCCTGCTGCGCCGTGGACAAAGCCTCCTTCAAGGCCGCGGTCATGCCACCCAGGCCATAGGAGCGCAGCCGCTTCACCCATTGCACACCCAAAGCCTTCAGGGTGGTTTCGATATCGGCGCCGCTTTTGCCGTCTTCGTGGCGGCTCTGTTTTGAAGATGGCAGATACTGCACGCCGGTGGCCGAGGTATAGCCGTTCTGCAACACCACCAATACGCCATCGCCGCGATTGAACAGGGCCGAGGAAACCCCGGTGATCAGGCCGTTATGCCAGAAGCCGCCATCGCCCATGATGGCGATGGGACGGCGCTGCGACAACGGCCCGACTCCGGCAGCCGAAGCCAGGCTCATGCCATAGCCGAGAATGGAATGGCCGACCGAAAAGGGCGCGAAAGTGGCGAGCGCATGGCAGCCGATATCGGCGGCGACATGCACCGGGCCGGTTTCGCGCTCCACCAGCTTGATCGCGGTGAAAACCGGCCGTTCCGGGCAGCCGGTGCAGAAGGTCGGCGGCCGCAGCGGCAGGTCGGGACCGATCAGGCCCTGTGCCTTGGCACGCTGCGCCTGGGCGGCATCGAAGGCGGCAGCCGGTGCAGCCAGATCAAGATCGGGCCGCGCCTTGGGCAGCCAGGCCAGCAGGCCGCGCGTCAATACCTCGATCGTGTATTCACCCGCCATCGGCAGCACATCCTTGCCGGCCAGGCGCAGGTTGCGGTCGGCGCGGCGCAGGATGGTGCCGATGGCCTGTTCGAGATATTCCGGCCCGCCTTCCTCCACCACCAGCACATGGCTTTTGCCGGCGCAGAAATCCAGCACCTGCTGCGGCGCCAGCGGATGCGTCACGTTCAGCACCAGCATCGGCACGCGGCATTGCCCGAAGGCATCGGCCAGCCCGAGCGTCTGCAACGAGCGGCTCAGCGCATTATAGATGCCGCCCTGCACGATGATGCCGATGTCATCCAGATCGCCCGGCATCAACTCGTTCAGGCCCTGCTCCAGAATGAAACGCTGGGCGGCGGGCAGGCGCTGCTCGAATTTCAGCTTTTCCTGTTTGAAGGTGGCGGGCGGATGCGCCAGGTGATCGTAGTTGAACGCTGCCGGCCCCACCTTGGCGCGGCGCGAAACATCGGCGGCACGGTTCTGCGCCGCCGTGAAACTGCCGGTGACATGGCAGGCGCGGATGCGTAATTCCAGCATCACCGGCGTGTTGGAGGCTTCCGACAATTCGAAGCCTTTCTCGACGCAGCGCACGATGGTGGCAAGCTCCGGACGCGGATCGAGCAGCCACATGGAGGATTTCAGCGCAAAGGCATGGCTGCGTTCCTGGATCACGCTGGCGCCTTCGCCATAATCCTCACCGATCACGATCATGGCGCCGCCGATCACGCCCGGCGAGGCCAGGTTGCTCAGAGCATCGGAGGCGACATTGGTGCCGACGATTGATTTCCAGGTGACGGCACCGCGTGCCGGATAGTTGATCGAGGCGCCGAGCATGGCCGCCGCCGAAGCCTCGTTGGTGCAGGTTTCCAGATGGATGCCGAGATCATCCAGGATATCCTGCGCCTGCACCAGCACATCGATCAGATGCGAGACCGGCGCGCCCTGGTAGCCGCCGACATAAGCGACGCCGGATTGCAGCAGGGCCTTGGTCACCGCCAGGATGCCCTCGCCCTCGAACAGTTCGCCCTGCCCCAGCCGTAAAGCCTGAATTTCCTTGCTGAATGACCGTTCCATCGGCGCTTTTCTCCCCTGAGCGGAAAGGTCGCATGGTGCAGCGCCCAGGTCAAGAAACAGTTTGATATCAAACTATTATTCACGCTAAGCTCGGCGCCATCACAACGACGGTGACGCCATCGCGCCTCACCGCATAGCGGAGGAAACCAGCATCATGCTCACCAAGAGCCGTATTCTGTCTGTGGGTATTACCCTGTCTGCCACCCTGCTCACCCTGGCCCTGGCGGCACCTGCCGCCGAAGCACAAGACAAGCCGGTGACCCTGCGGCTCGGCCATTGGCTGCCGGCAGCGCATAACCTGCATGGCGGCTTCACCGCCTGGGGCGCGGCAGTGGAAAAGGCGTCAGGCGGCAGCATCAAGACGCAGATCTTCCCGGCACAGCAGCTTGGCGCCGCCAAGGATCATTACGACATGGCGCGCGATGGCGTTGCCGACCTCACCTATGTCAATCCCGGCTACCAGCCGGGCCGCTTCCCGGTGATCGCCGGCAGCGAACTGCCCTTCCTGCTCGCCAATGCCAAGCAGGGCTCGGCGGCTTTGGATTCCTGGTACCGCAAATATGCCGCCAAGGAGATGGCCGATACCAAGGTCTGCCTGACCTGGGCGCATGACGCCGCCACTTTCCATGGCAAGGTGCGCATCACCAAGCCGGACGACCTCAAGGGCAAGAAGATCCGCCCGGGCAATGCCACCATGGCCCGCCTGGTGAGCATGGCCGGCGGCGTCAATGTGCAGGTGGCGGCACCGGAGGCCCGTGAATCACTGGAGCGTGGCACGGCGGATGCCATCACCTTCCCGTGGGACAGCCTGTTCGTGTTCGGCATCGACAAGGTGGCCAAGCTGCATATGGATGCGCCGCTCTATGTCAGCAATTTCGTGCTGGTGATGAACAAGGGCACCTACGACAAGATGTCGGCCAACCAGAAGAAGGCCATCGACGCCAATTGCAACACCGATGCCGCGCTGGCGCTGGCCGGCCCCTGGGCCGATCAGGAATCGGCGGGCCGCGAGAAGCTGCGCTCGATGTCGGATCATGAATTCGTCAAGCCGAGCGAGGCCGACATGGTGGCCTGGCGCAAGATCGGCGATGAATTGACCAAGGTCTGGTATGAAGATGTGAAGAAGGTCGGTGTCAACGGCGAGGAAGCCCTCGCCGAACTCAAGGCCGAACTGAAGAAGCGCAACGCCGCCGCTTTCTAAAGCCGCATTGCGATGATTGCTTAAGCCGCCGGCCATGATAACGCATCGTGGCCGGCGGTGGCGTTCCTGCGGGGGATCATGAACCGTTTTATCGACCGGGTGGAGCTGGTGGCCGGCCTGCTGCTGCTGGCAGTGGCGTTGCTCACCTTCACCACCGTGATGCTGCGCTGGCTGTTCAGCTACGGCCTGCCGGATTCCTTCGATGCCTCGCGCCTGCTGCTCGGCACCGCGATGTTCTGGGGCATTGCGCTGGCCGGTTTCCATAACCGCCATATCCAGGTGGATGGCCTGTGGGAAATGGCGCCAAGATGGGGCAAGCGCGCCATCGATATCTTCGCCACTGCCATCACGCTGGGCTTCATGCTGCTGTTCGCCTGGATGCTGAAGGACAAGGTGATCAGCGTCTATGCCAGCCATGAGCAGACTTTCGACCTGCGCCTGCCGGTCTGGCCGCTCTATGCCGTCGCCGCCCTGGGCGTGGTGCTGGCGGCTGTGCTGCTGCTGCTGCGCCTGACCCGGCTGGCTCTCGGCCGGCGCGTCGATACCCGTGCCGAAGACGAGGTGGCTGATGTTTGATCAGGATGTGATCGCCATTGGCGGCTTCGTCGTGCTGTTCGTGCTGATGGTGCTGCGCGTGCCGGTGGGCATCGCCATGGGCATTGTCGGCGTTGGCGGCTTCGGCATCCTCGCCGCTCTCAAGCCGGCGATGAACCTGCTGGCGCAATCGCCGATCCGGGTCGCCACCGATTACGACCTGGCGGTGATCCCGATGTTCATCCTGATGGGCTGCTTCGCTTCCCATGCCGGCATGAGCCGTGAATTGTTCCGCGCCGGCGAAGCCTGGCTCGGCCATCGCCGCGGCGGCCTGGCCATGGCCACCGTTACCGCCTGCGCCGGCTTCGCCGCCATCAACGGTTCCTCGGTGGCCACCGCCGCCACCATGACCAACGTGGCTCTGCCGGAAATGCGCCGCGCCGGCTACAATCCCGGCTTCTCCACCGGCGTGATCGCGGCTGGCGGCACGCTCGGCATCATGATCCCGCCCTCGGTGATCTTCGCGCTCTACGGCCTGCTCACCGAGCAGGATATCGGCAAGCTGTTCATCTCCGGCATTCTGCCCGGCCTTCTGGGTGTGCTGTGCTACATGGTGACGATCCAGCTGGTCGGCCTGTGGCGGCCCGGTTGGCTGCCGCGCGGCAAGAAAGCTGATTGGCGCGAGCGGCTCGACAGCCTGCGCGACATCTGGGCCACGGCTTTGCTGTTCATCGGCATTGTCGGCGGCATGTATGGCGGCATCTTCACCGCCACCGAGGCAGCGGGTTGCGGCGCCTGCGGCGCGCTGATCATCGGCGTGCTGCGCGGCCGGCTGCGCTGGCCGGAGATCAAGGCCAGCCTGATCGAGGCGGTGCGCACCGGCGGCTCGATCTTCACCATCGTGGTCGGCGCCTTCCTGTTCGGTTATTTCCTGGTCATCACCCAGACGCCGCAGAAGGTTTCCGGCTTTCTCACCGAATTGCCGGTCGGTCCCTATGGCGTGCTGACCCTGATCCTGGTGATGTATCTGGTGCTGGGCGCGCTGATGGATGAACTGGCGATCATTCTGGTGACGGTGCCGATCGTCTATCCCGTAATGATGCAGCTTGGCTTCGATCCGATCTGGTTCGGCGTCATCATCGTCATGGTCACAACCCTGGGCATGGTGATGCCGCCGGTCGGCATCAATGTGTTCGTGATCAACTCCATCGCCCGCGACGTTAGCCTCGGCACCATCTATAAAGGCGTCATGCCCTTCATCCTGATTGATCTGGTGCGGCTGGCGCTGATCGTGATCTTCCCGGCCATCGCGCTGTATCTGCCGAGCCACATGAACTGACCCGACCGTATTGACCATGGCCCGCCGCAAGCAATCCGTTGAGAAACCCGCCGCCCCGTCGCCGGCCCCCGATTTCGGGCCGCTGCCGGGCTATTACGGCTATCACCTGCGCATGGCGCAGCTGGCCGATTATGCCGATTTCGCCCGTGAAGTAGCGCCCGATGGCGTGTCGCCCGGCCGTTTCAGCCTGCTTACCCTGCTGGCGCATAATCCCGGCATCACCCAGAGCGCCCTGAGCCAGGCGGTGGGCCTGGATAAATCCACGCTGACCCCGGCCTTGGAGCAACTGGTGCGCAAGGGCGTGGTGCTGCGGCGCAAGGCGGCCAGCGACCGCCGCTCTTATGCCTTATCACTCAGCCCCAAGGGCCACGCCCTGCTCAGGCGGGTGACTGCCGGGGTTGAACGCCATGAGGCCAATATCATGGCATTGCTGTCGCCGAAGGAGCAGAAGCTGCTGCTCGGCCTGCTGAAACGCCTGACGCAAGGCATGAGAGCGCGCAGCGGAAGTTAATCGCTTTCCAGCCTGCCCTTGAGCCGGGCCAGCGCCAGGCGGATGCGCGATTTCACCGTGCCGAGCGGCAGATTTTCCGCCGCCGCGATGTCGCGGTGCGAGATATCCTGGAAGAAGGCCAGTTCCAGCAGCCGCTTCTGTTCGGCCGGAAGATCGGCCAAGGCGCTACGCAGCCTTTCCTCATCCTGCATCTGGTCCAATGCTGCATCCGGCGACGGCTCGGGATCGGGCTGCAGGGCCGGGTCATCGGGATCGAGTTCGGGGCGTTTCTCGCGCCGGATGCGATCGATGCGCTTGTTGCGCGCGATGGTGAAGATCCAGGTGGCGACGGAAGCCTGCGCCGGATCGAAGGTGACGGCGCGGTGCCACAGCGTGATCAGGCTTTCCTGCGCCAGTTCCTCGGCCACATCTTCGGCTGCGCCCTGGCGCAGCATGTAGCCCTTTACGCGCGGCGCGAAATGGCGGAACAGTTCGGCAAAGGCGGCGCGGTCCTGCGCTTCCGCCACGCGGCGTAGCAGCTCTGCCTGACTTTGCCGGTCCACCCAACTGCCTCCCGGACGCGCCTATCTCGCCTCCATGGTGCTTGAGCGCGGCAAACTATGCAAGACAAGCCAAAGACTTAGTGGGGTTCCCAAGCCGGTTGTGTGAAAAGGGGGTGGAAAAGCCGCCCCCGCGCCGCTATGTTCCCCCCCGTTATGATCTCTCCCATCGCCCCCCTCTTTGCGACGCTGCTGCTGCTGGCGCCGACTGCCGGCTTTTCCCAGGCACAGGCGCAAAAGACCGCGCCCAAGCCCGAGGCCGCCAAACCCGAGGCGAAGAAGCCGGAGACCAAGCGGATCGGCAGCTTCCAGGGCTGGCAGGCCTATCAGCTCGACGGCAAGGATGGCCGCACCTGCTACCTGCACGGCCTGCCGGAGAAAAAGGAGCCGGCCACCGCCAAGCGTGGCGAAATCTATCTGCTGGTGACGCACAAGACCGCCACCAAGGTGCGCAACGAGGTAAGCATCGTGTTCGGCTATGGCCTGAAGCCGCAAAGCCCGGCCCAGGCCAGCATCGGCAAGGACAATTTCGACATGTTCACCCATGGCGAGGCCGCCTGGGCGCCCAATGCCGATACCGACGCCAAGCTGGTGGATGCCCTGAAGAAGGGCAAGCAGCTGACCGTGAAAGGCACCTCGGCACGCGGCACCTCCACCACCGACACCTACAGCCTCAGCGGTTTCGGCGAGGCGCTGAAGGCCATCGACAAGGCCTGCGGCCTGAGTGGAGCGACATCATGAGCGCCGCCCTGGTTCCCGATATCGCTGCCCGGCCCGAACAGCCGGCGGCTGGCAACAGCGGCGCCATCGAACTGCTGGGCCTGACCCGGGCAGAGATCGCCGCCAAGCTGATCGAGGCCGGCGAGGCTGAGAAGGCCGCCAAGATGCGCGCCAATCAGCTCTGGCACTGGATCTACCATCGCGGTGCGCGCGATTTCAGCGTCATGACCACGCTGGCCAAGGATCTGCGCGAACGCCTGGCCAGCCATTTCCAGGTTGGCCGTCCAGGCGCCAGCCGCGACCTGCAAAGCACCGACGGCACCCGCAAATGGCTGTTGAAATTCGCCGATGGCGAAGAGGCCGAAGCAGTGCATATCCCGGAGGAAGACCGTGGCGCGCTCTGCGTCTCTTCCCAGGTTGGCTGCACGCTGACCTGCCGCTTCTGCCATACCGGCACCATGAAGCTGGTGCGCAATCTCAATCCCGCCGAAATCGTCGGCCAGGTGATGCTGGCGCGCGATGCCCTGGGCGAATGGCCCTCGCCGAAAGATGGCCGCATGCTGTCCAACATCGTGATGATGGGCATGGGCGAGCCTTTGTATAACTTCGACAATGTGTCGAAGGCGCTGAAGATCGTGATGGACAACGAGGGCATCTCGATCTCCAAGCGCCGCATCACGCTCAGCACCGCCGGCGTGGTGCCGATGATCGAGCGCTGCGGCGCCGAACTGGATGTCAACCTGGCGATTTCACTGCATGCGGTGCGCGATGATATCCGCGACGTGCTGGTGCCGCTGAACAAGAAATACCCGATCAAGGAACTGCTCGCCGCCTGCGCCAAATATCCGGGCTTGAGCAATGCGCGCCGCATCACCTTTGAATATGTGATGCTGAAAGGCGTGAACGACACCCCGGCGGATGCGCGCGAACTGGTGCGGCTGCTGCAAGGGATTCCGGCCAAGGTGAACCTGATCCCGTTCAACCCCTGGCCCGGCGCGCCCTATGAATGTTCCAGCAACAACATGATCAACCAGTTCAGCGAGATCGTGTTCAATGCCGGCTATTCCTCGCCGGTGCGCACGCCGCGCGGCCGCGACATCATGGCTGCCTGCGGCCAGCTCAAATCCGCCAGCGTGAAACGTTCCAAGGCCGATATCCTGCGCGAACAGGCCGCCAAGCAGGCGGCTCTGGAAGCAGCGGCAGAGGTACAGGCGTAATGCGCCGCCGCGCCGCCGCCCTGCTCGTGCTGTTGCTGCTCGCCGCCCTGCCGGTGGCGGCAAAGGACAAGGGGCCATCCGAATTCATCGGTACCGGGCCTGCCGCCTATGATCCCAATCCGCTGGCGGTAACCGGCTTTGCCGGACCGGACCAGTGGATCATCCCGCGTTATTTCGAGCGCCTGCGCGAGGATCAGATCCGCGCCAAGGCCAGCCGCAAGAGCATGGAACGCGCCCTGCCGGCGGGTGTTGCCAAGCAGCCGGTAAAGGGCGATATCCTGCCGCCGAATTTCGAGCGCCGGCCTTTACCGAGCGCGCTGCGCCGCGACCTGCCGAAGCTTCCCAATGGACTTGAACGCGTGGTGATCGCCCATGACGTGGCGCTGGTGCGCAGCGACGGCCTGGTGGTGGATGTCATCTCCGGCGTGGTGCGCTAGACCCTTAATCGGCGAATTGCTGCGCGATGACGCGGAAATCCTGCTCGATGGCCATGAACACCGCGACGATTCGCGGATCGAAATGGCTGCCGCTGCCTTCGCTGATCAGCCGCACGGCTTCTTCATGCGGAAAAGCCGGCTTGTAGATGCGCTTGCTGATCAGCGCGTCGTAAACATCGGCCAGCGCCATTAGGCGTCCCGATAGCGGAATCGCCTCGCCGGCCAGGCCGCGCGGATAGCCGCTGCCGTTCCATTTCTCATGATGCGTCGCCGCGATATCGCAGGCATGCTGCAAGAAGGCGCGGTCGCCTTCCTCCAGGTCCTGCAACGCCGTCTCGATGGCATCGCAGCCCAGTTGCGCATGGCGCTTCATCACTTCGAATTCATCCGCCGTCAGCCTATCCGGCTTGAGCAGGATGGCATCGGGGATGCCGACCTTGCCGATGTCATGCAGCGGCGCCGACTTGTAGAGCAGGCGGACGGTCTCATCATCGAGCTGAGCGGCGAAATCCGGGTGCTGCTTCAGCTCCTCAGCCAGGCGGCGGACATAGTTCTGCGTGCGGCGGATATGGTTACCGGTCTCGTTGTCGCGGGTTTCCGCCAGCGAAGCCAGCGCCATGATCACCGCATCCTGGATCGCGCGCAGGCTGCGGGTGCGGCGGCGCACCTCGGCTTCGAGATAGACCGTCTTGTCTTTCAGGAAATCCGCCGCATCCTTGAGCCGCAGGTGGTTGCGCACGCGCGAGAGCACGATCGGCGGGCTGATCGGCTTGGTAATATAATCGACCGCGCCGAGATCGAGGCCATAACGCTCGTCCTCCACATCCGACTTGGCGGTGAGGAATACCACCGGGATGTCGCGCGTTGCCGGATCGGCCTTGAGCCGGCGGCAGACTTCGTAGCCATCCATCTCCGGCATCATCACATCAAGCAGGATCAGGTCCGGCGCCGGCGTACTGTTGGCGATGCGCAGGGCAACGCTGCCGCCATTCGCCACCTTGACGCGGTAGCGGTCCTTCAGCAGGCCGTGCAGCAGGGTAAGGTTATCCGGCGTATCATCCACCGCCAGGATGGTCGGGCGCGTCTCGGCGCCGTCTTCGGGCAGTACTGTCATGACACTTTCCGCTCAGCCTGCCTTGCTTCCTGGAGCAATTGCCGCGCCGTCGGCAGATCATAGGCCCCGAGCGCGGCACTCATTGCATTGCCCAGGCCCGGGCCAAAACGCAACGCCAGCCCGGCGGCAATGCCATCGTAATAATCCCGCGCCGCTGGATCATCTTCGGCCAGCAGGGTTTCAAGCTGCTGCACGGCGGCATCGTCCACGATGCTGACCGCCAGCGCCACTTCCGGCTGCGGTATCAGCCGCGCCAGTACCGCGCCGATACCATCCAGCACATGGCCGAGCGCGGCTTCCAGATCGTCCAGTTCCTCGCTCAGCATCGCGCCGGGGCAGCCCTGCCTGATCGCCTGCTCCAGCCGCGCCGCCGCCGCGACCACCGCCTCGGCACCGATATTGCCGGCAAGGCCGCGTGCGGTATGGGCTTCGCGCTCGGCAGCCGCACAATCATCCACCGCCAGGGCGCTGCGCAGCCGCGACATCAGCTGCGCCTGGCCGCTGGCATATTTGCCCAGCATGGCAAGATAGCGTTCCGGCTGATTCAGCACGCGGCGCAGGCCGCCGGGCACATCCAGCAAGGTGGCGAGGCCGGCAAAGGCCGGCGGCACCACGATGACCTGCTTGGGAACCGCCGGCTGCGGCGGCGCGCCGAGCCAGCGCACCAGCATGTCGTAGAGCAGATCCGGATTGATCGGCTTGGCGAGATGATCGTTCATGCCGGCGGCCAGGCAGATGGCGCGATCCTGCGCCATGGCATTGGCGGTCATGGCGATCACCGGCAGGGTCGCCAGTTCCGCCTGCGCGCGGATGGCGCGGGTGGCGGCGATGCCATCCATCACCGGCATCTGCATGTCCATCAGCACCAGATCGAAGCGCTCAAGCTCCAGCATGTCCAGCGCCTGGCGGCCATCATGCGCCATCCCGACCACCACGCCGGCGGCATGCAGTAGATCACGCGCCACATCGCGGTTGAGTTCGTTATCCTCCACCAGCAGCACGCGGCGGCCGCGCAGGCTGGCCCATTGCTCGCCATTGCCTTCCAGGCCCTCGCTGGTCAGCAATTGCGGTCCGGCACCGGAAATCAGCCGCACCGCGCAATCGAACAGCATCGAGCCGTTCACCGGCTTGACCAGGATATCATCCAGCCCCGCCGCCTCGGCCTGGCGCAATACATCCTCGCGGCCATAGGCGGTGACCAGCACATGCGCGGCGCCGGCACGCGCCTTCTGACGCAGCAGGGCCACGGTCTGCAGGCCATCGAGATCGGGCATACGCCAATCAACGAAGGCGATATCGTAGGTTTCGGTTTCGGCAATCCGCAATGCCTCGGCGCCGCTGGTTGCCACCAGCACGCGGAAGCGCATCGCTTCCAGCATGTCGGCGATGGTGGCGCGGGCGCTGGCATTGTCATCCACCAGCAAGGCGGTGCGGCCGGCCAGGGCCGGCTCCATGGCACGGCGGCTCGGCGCGGTATGGCCCTTGCCGAGCCAGGCGGTGAACCAGAACTCGCTGCCCTTGCCGAGCACGCTGCTGACACCAGCCTCGCCCCCCATCATCTCGGACAGGCGGCGCGAGATCGCCAGGCCAAGGCCGGTGCCGCCATAGCGACGCGTGGTGGAGGTATCGGCCTGCTGGAAGGACTGGAACAGGCGCGACAGCTTCTCCGGCTCGATGCCGATGCCGGTATCACGCACAGTGAAGCGCAGCATCAGGCCATCGGCGGTTTCCTGCTCCTGGCGCACCTGCACCACCACTTCGCCGTTCTCGGTGAACTTGAGCGCATTGTTGGTATAGTTGATCAGCACCTGGCCCAGCCGCAGCGGATCGCCGATCAGGTTGGTGCGCAGATCGGGCGGCAGATCGAAGATCAGTTCCAGGCCCTTGGCATTGGCGCGCTCGGCCACCACATCGGAAACCCCGACCAGCACGCTTTCGAGATCGAACTCGACACGCTCCAGGCTCAGCTGATCGGCTTCGATCTTGGAGAAATCCAGCACATCGTTGACCACGCCGAGCAGATGGCGGCCGGATTGCTGGATCTTGCGCACATAATCGCGCTGGCGCGGATTGAGCTCGGTCTTGAGCATCAGATGCGCCATGCCGATCACGGCGTTCAGCGGCGTGCGGATTTCATGGCTCATATTGGCCAGGAACATCGACTTGGCCTGATTGGCGGCTTCGGCGCCTTCGCGCGCCTTTTCCAGTTCCTGCTGGCTGCGGCGGCGCTCGGTGATATCGCGCACGATGCCGGTAAGCAGCATGTTGCCGTCGATATTGGCCTCGCTGACCGAAAGCTCCACCGGCACCAGGCTGCCATCCTTGCGCTTGGCAAGGAATTCCTGCTGCCAGACGCTGAGCTGGCCGATTTCGCCCCGGCTGCGGCGCCCCAGATCCTGGCCCAGTTCGCTGCCACGCAGGCCCGGCACCAGATCCTCTATGTCCCGCACCACCGCTTCGGCGAGAGAGTAGCCGAAGATGCGTTCAGCGCCACGGCTCCAATGCAGCAGGCGGCCCTGGGCATTGGCCGTGATGATGCCGTCATTGGCACTGTCGAAAATCGCTTGCAGGCGGGCACGGTCGGCGCGCAGTTCGCGCTCAAGTTCGCTGCGCAATTCCACTTCGGCGGCCAGGCGCGTGGCGGTCTCGAACTGGCGACCGGCGAAACCGGCGGCCAGCGCCAGGGCGGCGATGCCCAGGGTGAAGATGGCGATCAGCACCGCCACCATGGTTGGATCCATTGCCGGCACGGCCTGCGCCGGCGTGGCGATGGGATAGAAGCGCGCCGCCGCCATGGCGGTGTAATGCATGCCCGGCACGGCACAGCCCATGATCACGGCGGCCAGCGGCATCGAGTAATCGGACAGCCTGGGATGCAGCTGCAGCAGGAAGCGGATGCCGAGCGCGACAAAGGCCAGCAGCACCGCCACCGCCACCGAGATCAGCACCATGATGATATCGTAGCGCAGCAGCGCATCCATGCGCATCGCCGCCATGCCGGCATAATGCATCGCGCCGATGCCGGCGCCCATCAGCACCGCACCCAGCGCCAGCCTTGCCCAGCTGAAGCCGCGCGGATCGGCAATCACCACCAGCGCCACACTGCTGGCCAGCACGCCGGGAATCATGGAAAGGATGGTGATCGTGGTGTCGTAGGTGACGGCGCAGGGAATATCGAAGGCGAGCATACCGATGAAATGCATCGCCCAGATGCCGCCGCCCATGCTGACCCCGCCACCTGCGATCCAGGCCAGGCGCGCGCCGGCATTGCGCGCTGCCGCTACGCGGCTGGACAGGGACAGCGCGACGAAAGCGGCGAGCACGGCAATGAAGACAGAGAGCGCGACAAGACCCGGTTCGTAGGAGCCCGGGAAGGGCATCGACTCGGCGCCAATATCGCGCGTCAGGCGGAAATAACCATCCAGTTGCAACATGATCGAGAAGGTTTTAGCGCCTGCCTTCGGCGCTATCAACGAGTTAATAGCGACTCGCAACGGAGGGTGTTTCACCGGAAAACACAGCTTCCACGCGTGGCTTTGATATGTGACGAAATCTGCCGGGTGAATTCCCGAAAAAAGCCTGTTTTCAGCCCCCGCGCAGCTTTGCCAGCTCTTTTTCCAGGTCTTCGATACGGGCTTCGTAGCGTGCCAGCACCGGGGCGATTTCATCCGCCGTCACGCGCTGCCGGATATGCTGCGGGCAATTGATGGCCCACAGATCAAGATGGAATAGAATCACGCGTTCGGGCCGCGCCTGGTAGCCCGGCGGCATCAGCTTCTGCAGCAGCACGGCATCGCCTTCCACCACCTCGGCCCGGCCCCACAGCTTGATGCGGCGCTGCAGGGCATAGTCGATCACGAACAGGAAGGCGCGCGGGTTTTCGCTCAGGTTTCCCACGCTGATATACTGCTTGTTGCCGCTGTAATCGGCGAAGCCCAGCGTCTTGGCATCCAGCACTTTCAGGAAGCCCGGCGGGCCGCCGCGATGCTGGATATAGGGCTGGCCATCGGCACTGGCGGTACCCATGAAGAAATGATCGCGCTCGCCCAGGAAAGCGGCCAGATCATCATTCGCCACATCGAACCAGCCGGCGCCGAGCCGGCCACGCGCCATGGCATTGCGGCTGCCGCGCTGCAACTGCGCCTGCTTCACGGCATCGCTATAGGCAAGATCGAGCGGATCAGTATCGGAAGTCATGCTGGCGATGATAGGACCCGCCGCACAGAAAGAAAGAGCGGCAGCCTCAGAGCTTGAAGAAGCGCACCAGGGCGGCAAGGTCGCCAGCCTGCTGCGCAAGAGCCTGGGCAGCAGCATTGGTTTCCTCCACCAGGGCGGCGTTGCGCTGGGTGGTGGCATCCATCTCGGCGGTAGCCATGCTCACCTGCTCCAGCCCTACCGCCTGTTCGCGGCTGGCGGCGGCGATGTCCGTCACCAGGCCACTCAGCATCTGGATCGCGCCGCCGACACCGGTGAGGGCCTGGCCGGCGCGCTGCGCCATGCCGGCGCCTTCGCGCACCTGGCTGCCTGAGGTTTCGATCAAGCCACGGATCTGCTTCGAGGCATTGGCGGAACGCTGCGCCAGGGCGCGCACTTCCTGCGCCACGACGGCGAAGCCTTTGCCTGCTTCGCCAGCGCGGGCCGCTTCCACGGCGGCATTGAGCGCCAGCAGGTTGGTCTGGAACGCGATCTCGTTCATCAGCCCGACGATATCGCCGATCTGCGCCGCCGAATCCTCCACCTTCTGCATTGCCTGGATCAATGCCTGGGCCAGTTCGCCGCCGGCCATCGCCTTGGCGCGGGCATCGGCGGCCAGCCTGTCCGCCTGTTCGGCATTGGCGGCATTCTGCTTCACCGTGGCGGCCATCTGCTGCATCGTCGCGGCGGTTTCCTCAAGCGTCGCCGCCTGGGTTTCACTGCGCGAGGCGAGATCAAGGCTGCCGCTGGAGATTTCCTCCGAGGCGCGCTGCACCTGTTCGGCGCTACCGCCCAGCCGCAGCGAGAAATCGCGCAGCAGGCCGGCCATGCGGTTGGTGCCCTGTTTCAGTTCGGCAAAGATGCCGCCATACTCGCCTTGCATGGTCTGGGTCAGGTCACCATGGCCCAACGCCTCGGTGACGCGCGCCAGTTCCTCGGCCATGCCTTGCAACATGGCGGTGAGGCGGTTCAATTCCTCGCTCAAATGCAGGAAGAAGCCTTCCTTGCCATCGGGCGCGACGCGGCTGGACAGATCACCGGTGACCACGCGGTGAACGAAATCCTCCACCTCGCCGGCTGCCACCTGCTCGCGCGCCTGGGCCTCGGCGCGGGCCTGGGCTGCGCTGTCGGCCTTGGCCTGGGCCGCCCGCGCTGCCTGCAACCGCGCCGGCGCGGCCTGGCGCCAGGTTTCATACTGCCCGCGCAGAGCCGCCAGCGCGCCGCCGCCACCGGCCAATGCCAGGCCGATGCGCATGGCGCGAGCAAACAGCGGCAGCAGGCGCTTCTCATCCGGTGCCAGTGTCACCGCGGCCTCGGCCTGCAGATCGGCGGCAACGCGGTCGCGCACGCGGTTGATCACGGCGATGCGCCTGGTCGCCTGCTCGAACCAGTGCGGTGCCGCCACGCCGCCGACATGCCCCTGGGCAAAACCGTCATAAACCTTGGTGCGCAGTTCCAGCAGATCGATCCAGGCCGCATCACACCGCGCTGCTTCGAGCAGGGCCGCCTGTTCCGGCGTCGCCCGCTCATTGAACAGCGCGAAATCCGCTTCCTGCATATAGGCCAGCGCCATGAAGCGCTGATACACCGGCAATTCAAATTTGCCGCTGGCAATGGCAGCGGAGCCCGTGGCGCGTTCCTGCGCCGATTTCTCCAAACCTTCCAGCAGCGCCACATAGGCATCCAGCATGCGCACCAGATCGCGGTGATCCAGCGCCAGGCCGATCTGCTGCAGTGTGGCGAATTCGACCCGCACCGCCTGGGTCCAGTTCTGGAAGGATTGCGGCGGGGTGAATTCCAGCCGATCGATAGCGGCGCGCGCGGTGCGGGCCTGATCCAAACCTTTGAGCGCCGCATCCGCCGCCGCCACCAGTTCACGCAGCAGCGCAAAGCCCCGGCAGGCATCCGTTGCCTGGCGCTTGGCCTCGATGCGCTGATCCAGCGCGGCGCGGGCGGCGCCCAGTTCAGTGCGGAATTGCTGCCCCTTGCTGCCGATGAACACCGCGCTGGAGCCGCGCTCGGTCTGCAGGCAATGCAGCACGTTTCCCACCGCGATCGCATAGGCGATGGCAGCCGCTGCTTCGGGCGCTTCCGCCGCCAGGCGCTGGCGCTGGGCCAGCCGCCGGGCGGCATAGGCGATGTAATCCAATACGTCTACGGCACTCGGCAATAACCACTCCGTCTGGGGACGTCGGCTGTTTTTTAGTAACGCTTGTAGTCGAGGAACTTGCCGGTCATGACGATCTTCACGCGGTCGCCCTTGGGATCGGGCAGGCGCTCCATCGTCATGTTGAAATCGATGGCGGACATGATGCCATCGCCGAATTCTTCATGGATCAGTTCCTTCCAGGTGGTGCCGTAAACCTGCACCAGCTCGTAGAAGCGATAGATCGTCGGATCGGTGGGTGGGCCCGGCGGCAGCGAACCGCGATAGGGAATCTCCACCAGCAACGCCTCTTCCAGCTTGGTGAGGCCGAACAGCTTGGCGGTCTTCTTGGCCTGTTCCGGCTTCAGCTTCATCTGGCCGAGCAGACCGCAGGTCAGGTAGATGGTCGATTCCTTGGGATCGATCTTCTTGGTGATGTCCTTCCAGGTCCAGCCCTTCAGGCGCTTGGTGTCGAGGATTTTCTCGGTGACGTCGCTGCGCTGCACTGTTTCTCTCCTGTTTTTTCAGCGAACAAACTCAATCGGCGGCATCGGTGAGCGGATCACTCACCGGCGGCTTGGAAGAAGCGCGCACCTGCGGCGGCTTGCGCGGATCGTAATCGGCCGGCGGCACGAAGCTCTTGGAGCGCCGCACCAGGAAATCCAGCAGGTGATTGCGGATGGCGTAGTATTCCGGCTGCTGGTGCAGGGTTTCGCGCTGGCGGTCCTTGGGCAGCGTGTTGACGAGGATCTCGGCGATCCTGGCGCCCGGCCCGTTGGTCATCAGCACGATACGGTCCGCCAGCAGGATGGCTTCATCCACGTCATGGGTGATCATGAACACCGTCAAGCCCGTGGCGGCGCGGATGCGCAGCACTTCGTCTTGTAGTGTTCCACGAGTCAATGCATCCAAAGCCGAGAACGGCTCATCCATCAGCAGCATCTTCGGCTCGATGGAAAGCGCACGCGCAATGCCGACGCGCTGCTTCATGCCGCCGGAAAGCTGCGACGGCTTTTTCGCTTCCGCACCCGCCAGGCCGACCATGGCGATGAACTTGCGCGCCTGCTCGCGGACCTTGTCCTTGCTCCATTTCGGCCAGCGCGAGGCGACGGCGAAGGCAACATTCTGCTCCACCGTCATCCACGGCATCAGCGCGTGGCTCTGAAACACCACGGCGCGGTCCAGGCTGGGGCCATCCACTTCCTTGTCTTCCAGCAGGATGGCGCCGTGCGAGGGCTTGTCGAGACCGGCCAGGATATTCAGCACCGTGGTCTTGCCGCAGCCGGAATGGCCGATGATGCAGACGAATTCGCCCTGCTCGATATTGAACCAGGCATTCTCGAACACCGTGGTGGTGCTGCCATCGGGCGCGGCAAAGCGGCGGGCGAGTTCCTGCACCTGAATGAAAGGCTGGGTCATGGTGCTTTACTCAGGATAGGTCACGGCGCGCACGGCAAGACCGAGCAGCTGGTCGAGCAGCATGCCGACCACGCCGATGAACAGGATGGCGTTTATGACGTTGGCGATGGACAGGTTGTTCCATTCGTTCCAGACGAAGTAGCCGATGCCGGTGCCGCCCACGAGCATTTCTGCGGCCACGATCACCAGCCAGGCAATTGAGATCGAGATGCGCATGCCGGTGAGGATGGTGGGGGCGGCGGCCGGCAGCAGCACGCGGAAGATGCGGCGCATGGTGCCGACTTCGAGCGTGCGCGCCACGTTCAGCCATTCCTTGCGCACATTCGCCACCGCAAACGCCGTGTTGGTCAGCATCGGCCAGACCGAGCAGATGAAGATGACGAAGATCGAGGAAATGCCACTGTCCTTGATGGTGTAGAGCGCCAGCGGCATCCAGGCCAATGGCGATACCGGACGCATCACCTGAATGAACGGATCAAGCGCCTGGCGGAACAACGGCGACAGGCCGATCAGGAAACCGAGCGGCACCGCGACGATCACCGCGAGGCCGAAGCCGAGCGCGACGCGGCCGATGGAATAGATCAGCTGGATGCCGATGCCCTGGTCGTTCGGCCCCTTCACATAGAACGGATCGGCGAGATGCTTGCCCAGAATCTTCGCCACATCCCAGGGCCCCGGCATGGCCGATTTGCCCTGGGTGGCGGTGAGGCCCATCAGCTTGGCGTATTCCGGGTCCATCGCCTGCGTGGTGCCGGTGCCCATGGTGCCGATCTGCCAGGCGGCAAGCAGGGCAATGAGCAGCGCGAGCGAAACCGCAGCAGCACGCAGGCGGAAGGACAGCTTCATTGATCAGGCCCGCTTGATCTTGAACGAATTGATGTATTCGGCGGGCTTGGACGGATCGAACGCCTTGCCCATCACCGAGAAGGTCTTGTACGGGCTGGACGGCGGCGTGAGGCCGACATCCTGCATCAGCTTCTGGGTGTCGGTGGCGAGGAACACCTGCTCGGCGACCTTCTGGTAATCCACATCGCCCTTGAGCTGGCCCCAGCGCTTCATCTGCGTGAGAATCCAGATGCCGAAGCTCTGCCACGGGAAGGGTGCGAAATCGATGCGGTCCGGCACCTTCTTCACATTGCCCAGGCCATCGGCGAAGGTGCCGGTGAGTACCTGCTCCACCACCGTCACCGGCTGGTTGAGATAGGCCGCCGGCGCGATGGCTTCGGCGATCTGCTTACGGTTCTCCGCCTTGGTGGCGTAAGCGGTGGCTTCGATGATGGCACGCAGCAGGGCGCGGTAGGTATTCGGCATCGTGGAAACGAATTCCTGGCTGGCGGCGAAGGCGCAGCAGGGATGGCCGTCCCAGATTTCCTTGGTCAGCAGGTGGATGAAGCCGACGCCGTCATAGACGGCGCGCTGGTTCACCGGATCCGGCGCCAGGAAGCCGTCGATATTGTCGGCGCGCAGGTTGGCGACCATTTCCGGCGGCGGCACCGAACGGATCTGCACATCGGTATCCGGGTCGATGCCATGTTCGGCCAGATAGTAGCGCAGCAGGTAATTGTGCATCGAATAGTCGAACGGCACGGCTAGCTTGAAGCCCTTCCACTGCTTCGGGTCGCGCTTGTCCTTGTGCTTGACGCTGAGCGTGATGGCCTGGCCGTTGATGTTTTCCACCGCCGGCATGGTGTAGGGGATCGGCGCCGAGCCGGTGCCGGTGGTGATCGCCAGCGGCATCGGCGACAGCATATGCGCGGCGTCATATTCCTTGTTCAGGGTCTTGTCGCGGATCACCGCCCAGCCGGCGGTCTTCACCACTTCCACATTCAGGCCATGCTTGGAATAGAAGCCCATCGGATGCGCCATGATGATCGGCGTGGCGCAGGTGATGGCGATGAAGCCGACCTTGAGGTCCTTCTTCTCCAGCGGCGCCTTGTCCTGCGCGAAGGCCTCGCGCGCGGTAGCCAGCGGGAAGAACTGCTCGATGGCGGAAAGCAGCGTGCCGGCGCCGACGGCATGCAGCACGCGGCGGCGGGTGGTGTCGTTCGGGATCAGGGCGCGGATTACCGCCTGGTCGACGGCGCTGGTCAGGCGCTTTTCTTCGTCGGCGGCGGTGGTGAGGCGAAGCTGGGTCTGGCGCTGCCATTCCGCCACATCGGCGTTATGCGCCGCCAGGGTGTTGTGCTTGCCGCACGGGCAGGCGTCGAGGCGGGTATTGGCGTCGAAGGGATCCTGGAACAGCGACATGCAGCGGTCTCCGTCTCTGATGGTGCCTAATTTTCGAGCAGAAATTCCCCCGCCCGAAACAAATGCATTCTTTCCACCAGAGAGGAGCAAGCATCATGCCACGTTTATGGCCCGGCTACAGATTCCCGGTAATCCAGGAATCGGAATACCGCCGAATCTGCTCGCTCTCGCTACGAGAATTCGTATAATACGAAAAAGCGTAATCATAATTACGATATTTCGTTACTAATGAGAGGTTGCAGACCCTTGGCGAGCGAAATCCCGGAAATGTTTGGCGCGGTTTTCGAGCATTGCCCGGATGCCATGCTGGTGGTGGACCCCTATGCCGACCGGGTGCTGGATGCCAATCCCGCCGCCTGCCGCCTGCTGGGTTATGACCGTGCCGCTTTGCGCGGCAGTGCCGTGAGCGCGCTGCACCCGGACCAGGTACCGGCCCTGGTGGTGTTCAGCGAGGCGGTGCTGGCCCAGGGGCATTACTGGAGCGCCGACCTGCAACCGCGGCACGCCACCGGCGCGGCGCTGAAGGTGGAATATGCCGGCGCGGTCTTGAACGGCGAAAAGCCGGGCCTGCTGATCACCATCAGCGACCTGGAAGCGCGCCGCCGCCGCCAGGTGGACGAGGCAGCGGCGGGCTATGTGCGCGGCGGTTTGGCCGAGTGGCAGCGGGTGGAAAGGTTCTTCCGCGATGTCGAGCGCGAGAACCAGCTGATCCTGCGCGCCGCCGGTGAAGGCATCTACGGCGTCAATGCCGAGGGCAAGACCACCTTCGTCAATCCCGCCGCCGAGCGCATGCTGGGCTGGCCCGCCGAGGAACTGGTGGGCAAGGACATGCACACCATCGTGCATCACACCCGGCATGACGGCAGCCACTACCCGCATGAGGATTGCCCGATCTACGGCGCCTTCCGCGATGGCGCCGTGCATCAGGTGGATAACGAAGTGTTCTGGCATCGCTCGGGCCAGCCGGTCTGGGTGGAATACACCTCCACGCCGATCCGCGACCGTGGCGTGGTGGTGGGCGCGGTGATCGTGTTCCGCGATATCGGCCATCGCCGCGAGGCGGAAGAAAAGTTGCGCGCCGCCCTTGAGGAAGTGGATACGCTGCGCCGCAAGCTGGAACTGGAGAATGCCTACCTTCAGGAAGAAATCCGCCTTGAAGGCAATCATCGCGGCATCATCGGGCAATCCGCCGCCGTGCAGAACCTGCTGCGCCAGATTGAGCTGGTGGCGCCCACCGATGCCACGGTGCTGGTGACGGGCGAGAGCGGCACCGGCAAGGAGCTGATCGCGCGCGCCATTCACGAGGCGAGCAAACGCTCCGACCGGCCGCTGATCCGCGTCAACTGCGCGGCGATTCCGCGCGAGCTGTTCGAGAGTGAATTCTTCGGCCATGTGCGCGGCGCTTTCACCGGTGCGCTGCGCGACCGCGTCGGGCGGTTTGAACTGGCCGATGGCGGCACGCTGTTCCTGGATGAAGTGGGAGAGATTCCGCTGGAGCTGCAAGGCAAGCTGCTGCGCGTGTTGCAGGAAGGCCAGTTCGAGCGCGTGGGTGAGGAACGCACCCGGGCGGTGGCTGTGCGCGTGATCGCCGCCACCAACCGCGACCTGCGCCAGGAAGTGCGCCAGGGCCGCTTCCGCGAAGACCTGTATTTCCGCCTCAATGTGGTGCCGATCGAATCCGTGCCGCTGCGCGAGCGGCGCGAAGATATCGCGCTGCTGGCCTCGCATTTCCTGCGCGGCAATGCGCGCAAGCTCAAGACCAGCGACCTGCGCCTGACCGAAGGCGATATCCGCCGCCTGGAACGCTATGGCTGGCCAGGCAATGTGCGCGAGTTGGAAAACGTGATTGAGCGCGCCGCGATCCTGGCGCGCCAGGGCCGCCTGCGCCTGGACCTGCCCGATACCGCGGCGCCGGCCATGCCGGCAGCCATACCGCTGAAAAGCAACGCGCTGCTCACCGAAGCCGACCGCCGCGAGCGCGACCGGCATAACATCCTGGCCGCGCTGGAAGCCAGCAATGGCCGCGTTTTCGGCCCGGAAGGGGCGGCGGCGCGGCTGGACGTGAAGCCGACCACGCTGGCGTCACGCATCAAGGCGCTGGGTATCCGGTATGAGCGCGCGCAGCCTTAGCGCTGGCCGAGTTCTTCCGCGACGAGATTGACCCAGTAGGCAACGCCGGTGACCAAGGCCTGGTCGTTGAAGTCGTAATGTGGTGTGTGGACATAATGGCAGGAGCCATCTTCCACACTGCCGCCATTGCCCAAGAGAATATAGGCGCCGGGCTTCTTCTCCAGCATGAAGGCGAAGTCTTCAGCACCCGTGAGCCGCTCCACATCGCCATCGACATTGGCAGCACCCACGGTGGCTGCCGCCGCGCGCAAGGCGATATCGGTCTGCGCGTTGGCATTCACCAGCGGCGGATAACGCCGCAGGTAATGGTATTCCACACTGCAGCCATGGGCGGCAGCGATGCCCTGGGCGGCCTCGCCCAAACGGCGCTCCAGCAGGTCGCGGTCCGCCGGGGTGTAGCTGCGCGCGGTGCCGCGCACCGTCACTTCCGCCGGGATCACGTTCGGCGAGCCATAGGAGCCGGCGGCAATATGGCCAACGCTGAGCACGGCAGCATGCTGCGGCGAGACATTGCGGCCGATGATATTCTGCGTCGCGGTGACGAAGCTGGCCGCCGGCTGGGTCGGATCGGTGCCCATATGCGGCATGGCGCCATGGCCGCCGGTGCCACGGAACACCACCGTCCATGTATCGGAAGCCGCCATCATCGAACCGGGCCGGATGGCAAACTGGCCCAGCGGCAGGCCGGGAATATTGTGCATGCCGTAGACCGCATCGCAGGGGAACTGATCAAACAGGCCTTGCTCAATCATCACCCGCGCACCGCCCTCGCCTTCTTCGGCCGGCTGGAAGATGAAATGCAGCGTGCCGCTGAAATTGCGGTGTTCGGAAAGATAGCGCGCGGCGCCGAGCAGCATGGCGGTATGGCCGTCATGGCCGCAGGCATGCATCTTGCCCTTATGCACCGAGGCATAATCGAAGGTGTTGCGCTCCAGCAGGTTCAGCGCATCCATGTCGGCGCGCAGGCCGATGCTGCGGCTGCCCTCGTTACCGCTGCCGTGAAGCGTGCCGACCACGCCAGTCTTGGCCAGGCCGCGATGCACCGGGATGCCCCATTCGGTCAGCTTGGCAGCCACCAGATCGGCGGTGCGCACTTCCTCGAAGGCGGTTTCGGGATGCTTGTGGATGTCGCGGCGGATACGGATGAGGTCCGCCTCGATACCCTTGAGGCTGTTGAGGATATCCTGGGTCATGGCTGTATTCCGACTAAGGCTGGTTGCGACTAGAACAGCATTGCCCGGCCAGCAAGGCAAGCATCGCGGCCGGTCCGGGATTGACCAGCCGCGACTTCTTGAAGCTTATTCGCAGTCGGCGACCACCAGCTTGCAGCCGGCGCCGCAGCTTTCCAGTGCCGCCGCCGTGGCAACCGCCTTGCTGGCGCCCCAGCCGACGCCGTAATGCGCCTTCGAGGCGGCATAGGCGCCGCAGGTATCGAAGCGCACCGCCACCTTGCAGCCCTTGTTGCCGCTCTTGCGGCATTCGGCCATCGCCGCCGTGGCGGCTTCCTCGCGGCTGGAGCCGTAGCCGATGCCGTAGCCCACATCGGTCGGGTTCTCACCCTCCTCGTCGTCCACCGCGATGGCGCCGGCCGCCAGGGCCGTGGACAGGCTGGCCGGAGACAGCGCAAGCAGCGACGTGAACAGGACGATGGCGAGTGTCTGAGCGAAGCTTTTGAACATGATTTTTCCCCTCGTTTTTTGCGTTAAACCGCGAAGGGATAGTATGGGAAGCCGGTTACAAACGGAATGCCGGCACGGCATCGGCAGCGAAAATTCGCACCCGCGTCACCAACTCAGTATGTCAGGTCGCAGTGATACAATCTTAATACAATCCCGCGCTGGACTTTGGCGCTGCCCCGCGCCATTTTCGCGCCAGCCCGAGACCATAAAAAAACAAGCAGCCGACCGATGACCCAAACTTCTCATCAAAGCTCGCCGTTCCATCACCCGAGTCTGACCCGCGCCCAGAGCATCTGGATCCTGGCCGGCGCCGCCGTGATGCTGTCGCTGGCCATGGGCATGCGCCAGAGCCAGGGCCTGTTCATGCGTCCGATCGGCCAGGATCTCGGCGTCTCGGCCAGCGACTACGCTTTCGCGCTGGCCTTGCAGAATATCGTCTGGGGCGTGACCCAGCCTTTCGCCGGCGCCCTGGTCGACCGCTATGGCACACGCTGGACCTCCATCATCGGTGTGCTGATCTACGCGCTGGGCTTCATCCTCACCGCCTTTGCCACCGGGCCGCTGCAGATCATGCTGGGCGCCGGCGTGCTGATCGGCTTGGCTCTGTCCTGCACCAGTTCCGGCATCGCCGCCAAGGTGGCGGCCCGCGTGGTGCGGCCCGAGCGCCGCAGCCTGGCTTTCGGCCTGGTTTCCGCTGCCGGCTCGATCGGCACCTTCTTCTGCGCCCCGCTGGCGCAGAATGTGATCGTGGATTACGGCTGGCAGATCGCCACTTTCGTCTTTGTCGGCCTCGCCGCCGTGATGCTGCCCGCCGCCTTCATTGGCAGCCGTGCCGATGCCGTGCCGATGGATGCGCAGACCGGCCCCACCGAGACCCTGGGCCAGACGCTGGGCGAAGCCCGTCGCCATGGCGGCTATATCGTGATGGCCGTGGCCTTCTTCGTCTGCGGCCTGCAATTGGTGTTCATCACCACCCATCTGCCCACCTACCTCGCCGATTGCGGCGTCGATCCGATGGTGAGCGGCCAGGCGCTGGCGGTGATCGGCGCCTTCAACGTGTTCGGCTCCTGGCTGTTCGGCTGGCTTGGCGACCGCTATCCGAAGCGCACCCTGCTGGGCCTGATCTACCTGCTGCGCTCGTTTGCGCTGGCCGCCTATTTCATGATCCCGGCCAGCCAGGCGACAACATTGCTGTTCGCCGCCGTGATGGGCACGCTGTGGCTCGGTGTCATTCCGCTGGTCAACGGCCTGGTGGCGCAGATTTTCGGCATCCGCTTCCTCGCCACGCTGACCGGCATCGCCTTTTTCAGCCACCAGGTCGGCAGCTTCCTCGGCGCCTGGGGCGGCGGCGTGATCTACGACCTGCTCGGCTCCTATCAGCTCGCCTGGCAGCTTGCCGCCAGCATCGGCGCGGCCGCCGGCCTGATGCAGCTGTTCATGAATGACCGCCCGACACCGCGCATGCTGGCGGCGGCCCAAGCAGCAGAGTAAACTCACCCTCAAATCCGTTACGGGGAGAAACGCCATGCTGTTCCAGACCACCATCGCCGGCAGCCTGCCGAAGCCCGGCTGGCTTTCAGAGACCAACAAGCTGTGGCCGCAATGGCGTGCCGAGGGTGCCGATCTCGAAACCGCCAAGCGCGATGCCACCCTGATGTGGCTGAAGGAACAGGAAGACGCCGGGCTCGATATCGTCGGCGACGGCGAGATGAGCCGGCAGCATTTCGTGCATGGCTTCGTTGAGAACGTGGATGGCATCGACCGCCAGCACAAGGTGGAAATCGGCATCCGCGACAACCGCTACAAGGCGATGGTGCCGCGCGTCGTCGGCAAATTGCAGATGAAGGGCCGCGCCCATCCCTGGGAAGCACCGTTCCTGCGCGCCCACACCACGCGCAAGGTCAAGTTCACCCTGCCCGGCCCGATGACCATCATGGACACGGTGAAGGACGAGTTCTACGGCGACCGGGTAAAGACCGCGATGGCCTTCGCCGACCTGCTCAATGCCGAGGCGAAAGCCTTGCAGGCCGAGGGTGTGGACATCATCCAGTTCGACGAACCGGCCTTCAACGCCTACACGCGGCAGGCCGCCGATTGGGGCATCGATGCGCTGCACCGCGCCATGGATGGCCTTACCTGCACCACGGCGGTGCATATCTGCTACGGCTACGGCATCCAGGCCAATATCGAATGGAAGCGCATGCTGGGCAGCGAATGGCGCCAGTATGAGGATTTCTTCCCGGCCCTGGCCAAGAGCAAGCTGGATCAGGTGTCACTGGAATGCGCCAACTCGAAGGTGCCGCCAGACCTGATGGCGCTGCTCGATGGCAAGCAGGTGATGGTCGGCGTGATCGACGTGGCCACAGACACGGTGGAAACCCCGGAACAGATTCTCGCCACCATCGAGACGGCCTTGAAGTTCGTGCCCAAGGACAAGCTGCTGCCCGCCACCAATTGCGGCCTCGCCCCGCTCGACCGCAATGTCGCCGCCGCCAAGCTCAAGGCGCTCGGCGAAGGCGCCAAGCTGGCACGGGCCAAGTTCGGGTAGGGTTTTACCCCTTCCGTCATGGTCCGCGAAGGCGGACCATCCACGCGTTCTTTTTTTGCTACATGGAAAAATAACCCGTGGATGCCCTGCCTGCGCAGGGCATGACGATGAGTGAGGGATTCGCCAAGCCGGGATTTTTACCTGTACTCCACCCAGATCAACGCCAGCACCAGCAGCAGCAAAAAGACCGTTTCGCCGACCAGCAGCGCGATGGCGCGCGGGCCGACGGCGGCCACTGATTTCAGCGTGGTTTTCATGCCAAGGGCGGCAATGGCGATCACCAGGCACCAGCGCGAGGTGTTCTTTGCCGCTTCCAGCACCGGCGCCGGAATGATGCCAGTGGAGGTGATCAGCACCAGTACGGCGAAAGCAATCAGGAACCACGGCAAGGGTGGCTGCGCACCACTCTGTTTTGAAGCCGCGCCACGAAATACCAAAGTGAAAGCGAACACCACCGGCAGCAGCAGCGCGACGCGCAGCAGCTTGGTGAAAGTGGCGATAGTGCCGGTTTCCTCCGAGATCGAGAAACCGGCGCCGACCACCTGCGCCACATCATGGATTGTCGCGCCGATGAAAACGCCGGCGGCGGCATGATCCAGGCCGATCAGCTGCACGATCATCGGATACAGCACCATGGCGAAGGTGGACAGCGTGGTGACGCCGATGACGGTGAAGGCGGTATCGCGTTCGGCATTTTCGCCGCGCGGCAGCACGGCGGAAATCGCCAGCGCGGCTGATGCGCCGCAGATCGCGGTGGCGCCGCCGGTGAGCAGGCCGATGCGCTTGTCCAGCCCCAGCATGCGCGCCATCACCCAACCGCAGAGAATGGTGGCAATAACACCGATCAGCACGGTGATGATCGGGCGTGGCCCGAGGCTGATGATCTCGGTGAAGGTGATCTGGGTGCCAAGCAGGGCAATGGCGAAACGCAGCAGGCCGCGCGCGGCGAATTCGATGCCAGGGCCACAGCGGCCTTCCTGGCTGAGGAAATACAGCGCCATGCCAAGCAGCAGCGCGAACAGCATCACCGGGCCGCCGTAATGCTGGCTCAGGAAGGTGGCGGCAATCGCCACCACGCCCGCCGCCATCACGCCGGGAAACAGCAGCTTCACCCGCTGCTGCATATTGCTCATTGATACTGCGTTCATATCGCGCGTCCTGTCCGCGATTCACTTCCCCCTTGTTGTAGCCAAGCCGCGCCCGCGCCGCTATCGTCGGGCGCGAGGGGAAACATGACGCGTACTGAATTCGACTGGGACAATCTGCGCTATTTTCTCGCCGTCGCCCGCAGCGGGCGGCTGACGGCGGCGGCGCGCGGCTTAGGCCAGGACCATACCACGGTAAGCCGCCGTATCGCGGCGCTGGAAACCGCTTTCGGTTCGCCGCTGTTCGAGCGCCAGCCCCAGGGCTACCGGCTGACCAAGGCCGGCATGCAGCTGATGGCCTTCGCCGAGAGCATCGAGCGCACCACCATCCGCGCCGCCAAGGAATTATCCGGTGCCGCCGCCACCATTGCCGGCTCGGTGCGGGTGGGTGCGCCCGACGGCTTCGGCGGCAGCTTCCTCGGGCCGCGGCTTGGCCGCATCGTCGAGCGCCATCCCGACCTGCAGGTCGAGCTGATCGCCATGCCGCGCATCTTCAGCCTGTCGAAGCGCGAAGCCGATATCGCCATCGGCCTGGCCTGTCCGAAGGAAGGCCGGCTCTATGCCCGCAAGCTGACCGATTACCGCCTGCAGCTTTACGCCGCACCAAGCTATCTCGCCGCCCATGGCACACCTTCGAGCGCCGCCGAACTGCATCAGCATCGCCTGATCGGCTATGCTGATGAATATATCTTCAGCCCCGAACTGGATTACCTGCCGCTGATCTCCGCCGGGCTCAAGGCGCGCATCCGTTCGTCCAACCTGATCGCGCAGTTGAATGCCACGGCGGCGGGCGCCGGCATCTGCGTGCTGCCCTGCTTCATGGCGGCAGCCAATCCCGAACTGGTGCGGGTGCTGCCCGAGCAGGTGTCGCTGACGCGCACCTTCTGGCTGATCACCCATGCCGACCTGCATGACGTGGCCTGGGTGAAGGCGGCAGGCGACATCATCGCCGAGATGGTGCAGGCCGAGCGCGGCCTGTTCATGCCGGGCTAAAGCTAATAATCGCTAGATAATTAGAGCAGGCCGCCGGCCTTCGCGGCCGACAGGGCCTCGGCGCGGTTGGCAACGTTGAGCTTCTGGAACAGCGACTTGTTGTACCACTTCACGGTCTGTACCGAGAGCGCCAGGCGTTCGGCGATCTCGCGGTTGCCGAGGCCATGGCCGATCAGGCGCACGATCTGGATTTCGCGGATATGCAGCCGCGCCGCCAGGGGATTCACGGCAGGCCGCATTTCCATCATCGTCGCGCTCGCCGCGAGTGTTGCTGCTGCCTGCACCCTGCCCTCCCTGGTTTTTTATTGCCTGGGACTGATTGTGCCGCCGGTTTTACCGCAGGTATATGGGATTTTTTGCACAGCCACGGCGAGCAATTCCGCAGCCAATCCGGGGTAAAATCCCAATGAACCAATCAGTTACCTGGATTTATCAGGGTAAACTGCCGCCCTTGCGAGCCAATGCGCGGTCGAGGAAATCCAGCCGGTCCTGGCCCCAGAAGATTTCCCCGTCAAAGACATAGGAGGGCGCGCCGAAAACCTGGGCGGCAATCGCCTGCTCGGTGCCCTGGGTCAGCGCCGCCTTCGCGGCAGGCTGCTCTGCTAGTGCGAGGAGCGCGGCGCCATCCAGACCAGCCTCGGCGGCAATCTGCTTCAGGGTATCGGCATCGGCGATGTTGCGCTCTTCGGCCCAGGCGGCACGCATGATGGCATGGGCCAGCTTGATGGCATTCTGCCCGCCATCGCGGGCCGCGATCACCAGCCGCGCCGCCAGGCCATCGGGAGCGGGGAAATGCTTCGGCTGGAAATTGATCGGGACGCCGAGATAATCGCGCCAGCGCGCCAGTTCCATCAGGCGGTAGGCCTGGCGCTGCTTCGCGCGCTGCGCCAGCGGCAGGCCACCGCTGACCGGGAACACGCCGGCGGCTTCCATCGGGATGATCCGCACTTCAGCCTTGTGCTTGGCGGCGATGGCTTCCAGCCGCGCCGAGCCGAGATAGGCCCAGGGCGAGATCATGAAGGTGTAGTAGTCGATGCGGGCGGTCATCGGGCTTTCCTCTCGGGTGATGTTTATTGCAGGCCGCGCAGGCGCTGGAACTGTTTCAGGGCATAGGAGTCGGTCATGCCGCTGACGAAATCGGTGACGCTGAGCAGCCAGTGATAGCGCGGCGTGGCGGCATCGGGGCGCTGCGGCATCAGGCGCAGCAGGGCGCGATGGCGCGGCGCCAGACCGGCTTCGCCGCCGGCCTGTTCCAGCGCGAAATGCGCCGCCGAAAAGGCAGCCAGCAGCGTGATCAGGATTTCGCCGCCCATCACCTCGGTCTGGAACCGCTCGCGGGTCTCGAAGATGCGGGCGCGGCTGAATTGCGCAATCTCGGCCAGATGCGGCGCGGCGGCGGTATGCTGCAACAGGTCGCCCCGGAAGCCGCCGGCGAGAATATCCGGTTCGCGCTCCACAAACACCGCCACCGCCTGATCGATCAGCGCGCCGATGGCCTTGGCGCGCAGATAGGCGATGCGCCAGGGCTGGTCGGCGATTTCCGAATAGCGCGGCGGCAGGGTGGGCAGCAAAGCCTTCAGCCGGCTTTCGGCTTCCTCGAAGGTGATGCGGCCGAGCTTGTAGCCATCCTCGATATCCACCACCGAATAGCAGATGTCGTCTGCCGCCTCGACCAGATGGGTCAGCGGGTGGCGGGCATAAACCCCGGGGCGCAGTTCGGCCAGGCCGACTTCGCCAACGATCTCACGGAATGGCTCGGCCTCGGCCTGGAAGAAGCCGAATTTGCGCCGTGCCGGATCGGCCGCACTGGCGCCGAAGGGGTATTTCATGAAGGTGGCGAGCGTGGCGCAGGTTAGCCGCAGGCCGCCGGCATCGCGCCAGTTCTGCAACCGGGTCAGCACCCGGAAACCCTGGGCATTGCCCTCGAAATTGCACAGATCGGCGGCCTCCGCCGGCGCCAGCCCATCGAGATAGCGCGCGCCCTCGCCATCGCGGAACCAGTGCTGCACGGTGGCTTCGCCGAAATGGCCAAACGGCGGATTGCCGATATCATGGCCCAGACAGGCGGCGGCGACGATATGGCCGAATTCGGCGGCCGAGATGCCGTTCAGCTCGGCCCCCTCGCGGGCCACCACCACCTCGCCCACCTGCGCGCCCAGCGAGCGCCCGACCGAGGATACCTCCAGGGAATGGGTCAGCCGGTTGCGCACATAATCGCTCTCGGGCAGCGAATGGACCTGGGTCTTGTCCTGCAGCCGACGGAAGGCGGAACAGAACACCACACGGTCCCAATCCTTCTGAAACGGATTGCGTGCCGGTGTCACCGGCTCCGCGCCGCGATGGCCAAGCCGTTGAGCCGAAAGCAAATTGCGCCATTGCATCATGGCGTTACTCTGCCCGCGCGGCCCCGGCAGGGCAAGGCCTGCGCCCCCTGACGGCAGGCGCCGTTCACAAAAGCTTGCTTGTCGCCACCCCGGAAGCGTGGCCATAATCGGCCCATAAGTCTCCGGGGGAAGGCAATCCATGGGCCAGTATGGCGCATTGGCTGCGGCGTTAGTGACCTTGCTGATCGCGGCACTGTGCCTGCTGGTGCAGCTGCGGCTGCGGGAGAAACGCCCCCATCTCGCCTACTGGGCGGCGGCCCATGTGGCGCTGGCAATCAACTTCCTGCTGTTCGGCTATACCGACTGGCGCGGCAATCTGCTTTACGCCTTTGGCGTCGTGCTGATGCAGCAGAGCTTCGCCGTGCTGCTGGCCTTCGGCATCCGCCACCATCTCAACCTGCCGTCCAATATCGCCGCGGCCACGGCGCTCAGCGGCGCCATCACCGCAGCGGTGGTGTCGCTGATGGTGATCTACCCTGCCGTCTTTTTTGCCGCGCCCGGCATCGCCCTGCTGCTGGTGCAGCTATATGGCGGCGCGCTGCTGCTCATCCATCGCCGCAGCGTACTCTATATCGGCCTTGGCCTGCTGCTGATCCTGCGCTCGCTGAACACGCTGATCTATGTCGCAGTGGCGCAGCAGCAGGGCGGCCCGCCGACGGCAAAATGGCCGTTCATCATCTCGCTGCTGGTCAACCTGGCCACCGGCATCGGCCTGGTGCTGCTGGAATTCGATGATGCCCACCGCGCCATGACCGAGAGCGCGCGCGCCAAGGATGATGCCCTGGCCCTGGTGCAGGCGGTGATCGACACGGTACAGGCCGTGGTGCATTACAAGGACCGCGATCTGCGCTACCAGCTGATCAACCGCCGCAGCCGCCAGGTGCTGGGCTATGGCGATGCGCCGATTGTCGGCAAGAAACTATCCGAAATCGGACCGCCCGACCTGGCCTTGCCGATCGAGCGCGGTGACCGCGCCGTGCTGTTCAACAAGGATGTGGTGATCGACCAGGAATGGCACTGGCGCGATGCCGATACCGGCAAGCAGAAAATCTACTGGCTGAGCAAATCGGTGGTGCGCGATTCCGCCAGTGAACCGATGGGTGTGGTGACGGCGGCGATCGACATCACGGCGCTGAAGGAAACCGAACGCCGCCTGATCCAGGAGCGCGAGGCGGCGGAACGCGCCAACAAGGCCAAGAGCCAGTTCCTGGCCAATATGAGCCATGAATTGCGCACGCCGCTGAACGCCATCCTGGGTTTTTCCGAAATGCTGGATGCCGGCTATCTCGGGCCGATGACGCCGCGCCAGCAGGAATATGTCACCAATATCCATCGCTCCGGCCAGCATCTGCTGAAACTGGTCAACGACATCCTGGACCTGTCCAAGATCGATGCCGGCAAGATGATCTTCGCGCCGGAGCGGCTGGAGCTTGATGCGCTGATGGCGGAAGCAGTGGCGATGGTGGCACCGGCGGCACAAAGCGAGAGCGTTACCCTGACGCATCTGCCCGGCAAGCATCCGGTCTATGCCGACCGCCGCGCACTGACCCAGGTGTTGCTCAATCTCTTAAGCAATGCCGTGAAGTTCAACCGCCCTGGCGGCAATGTCACGCTGCGCTGCGACCAGCAGGATGGCCAGGTGACGGTAACGGTGGCCGATACCGGCTTCGGCATGAGCGAGCAGGAAATCGCCCATGCCTTCGAACCCTTCCAGCGCGGCGACGCGCATAAGGCACGCTTCAAGGGCGGCACCGGCCTGGGCCTGGCGATCAGCCGCAATCTGGTGGAACTGCAAGGCGGACATTTTACCCTGGAAAGCCGCCAAGGCAGCGGCACAACGGTGCGCTTCAGCTTTCCGTCGCTGGAAACCAGCGGTCTGCTTGCATCCGGCATGGGCGCGGATTAGGCTCCGCTCATTCGCGCCAACATCCCATAAATATTGGATAAACGGGCGCTCCAGGGGAGAAACAGAACCATGCCGTTCACCATTTCGCGCCGTCAGTTTGTCTCCACCTCGCTGGCGCTTGGCGCCGGTACCGCGCTCGGCGGCCTGCCCGCCATGCCGGCGCGCGCCCAAGGCATCGACAATCTGAAACTGTTCGTGCCGGCCAATCCCGGCGGCGGCTGGGACCAGACCGCGCGCAGCATCGAGCAGGCGCTCAAGGCCGGCAACATGATCAAGGGCGCGCAGGTGACCAATGTCGGCGGCGCTGGTGGCGCGGTCGGCCTGCCGCAATTCGTCAACCAGTGGAAAGGCCAGGGCAACGCGCTGATGGTTGCCGGCATGGTGATGGTGGGCGCGCTGATCACCAACAAGTCGCCGGTGAGCATGACGCAGACGGTGCCGATTGCCCGCCTCACCGGTGAATTCGAAGTGGTGGTGGTGCCGGCGACCTCGCCGATCAAGTCGATGGCCGATCTCGCCGCCGCCTTCAAGGCCGATCCGGCCAAGGTTTCCTGGGCCGGCGGCTCGGCCGGCGGCACCGATCACATCCTCGCCGGCATGATCGCCAAGGCGGTGGGCGGCGACCCGAAGAAGGTGGCTTATGTCGCCTATGCCGGTGGCGGCCCGGCCCAGGCGGCCCTGCTGGGCGCGCAGGTGACCTGCGGCGTTTCCGGCTATGGCGAATTCGCCGAGCAGATCAAGGCCGGCAAGCTGCGCGCGCTGGGCATCTCGGCAGACAAGCGCCAGGCCGGCATCGATATCCCGACCATCAAGGAGCAGGGCATCGATGTGGAGCTGTTCAACTGGCGCGGCGTGTTCGCGCCTCCGGGCGTGAAGGATGCCGACCGCGCGGCGATGATCGAACTGATGCGCAAGATGAATCAGTCGCCGGCCTGGAAGGAACAGCTGACCGCGCGCGACTGGACCGACATCTTCCTCGCCGGTGACGACTATGCCAAGTACATCACCAGCGAGATCGCCCGCATCGGCGATATCCTCAAGGAGCTGGGCCTCGGCTAAGCAGGAGGTGCTGTTATGCAGCGGCTGCTGAAAGCGGAAAGTCTGGTCGCCATCGGCGTGTTGGGTTTAAGCGCCGTATCCTTCGACCAGACACGGCGCATCCCGGTATCGCCGGCCTATGCCCAGGTCGGCCCTACCGTGATGGCCTATGCCGCCAGCCTCCTGCTGCTGGGCCTGGGCATCGCGCTGCTGGTGGAAGCCTGGCGCGGCAACTGGGTGACGCCCGAGGAAGAGAACGTGCCGCTGCAATGGCGTGCCGTGCTCTGGCTCGGTCTCGGCCTGGTGGCGAATGCGGCGCTGATCGACTGGCTCGGCTTCATCATTGCCTCAACGCTGCTGTTCTTCTGCACCGCACGCGCCTTCGGCAGCCGGCGCCCGCTGATTGATTGCGCCATCGGTGCCAGCTTCGCGGCGATTGCCTATTTCGGCTTCGCCCGCGCGCTCGGCATCAATATCGGCATCGGCTCGCTGTGGGAGAATTTCCTCTGATGGATACGCTGGCGCTCCTGATGCATGGCTTCGGCGTTGCCTTGCAGCCGATGAATCTTCTCTGGGCCCTGGTCGGTGTCACGCTCGGCACCGCCGTCGGCGTGCTGCCGGGCTTAGGGCCGGCGCTCACCATCGCCCTGCTGCTGCCGATCACGTTTCATGTGCCGGCCACCGCCGCCTTCATTCTCTTCGCCGGCATCTATTACGGCGCCATGTATGGCGGCTCCACCACCTCGATCCTGCTCAATACGCCCGGCGAAAGCGCCACCATCATCACGGCACTCGAAGGCCACAAGATGGCCAAGAAGGGCCGCGCCGCCGCGGCGCTTGCCACCTCGGCCATCGGCAGCTTCGTCGCCGGCACCATCGGCACATTGGGGCTGACTTTCCTGGCGCCGCCGCTGGTGGAGTTCGCGCTGAAATTCGGACCGGCGGATTATTTCTCGCTGATGATCGTGGCCTTCATCGCGGTTTCGGCCGTGCTTGGCGCGTCGGTGCTGCGCGGCCTCACCTCTTTGGCGCTTGGTATTCTTCTGGGCCTGATCGGCATCGATCTGCAGACCGGCCAGGCGCGCTTCACCTTCGGTATTCTCGAACTGCTCGATGGCATCAATGTCATCGTCGTCGCGGTCGGCCTGTTCGCGGTCGGCGAGACGCTGTATCTCGCCGCGCGGCCGCTGGTGAAGGATGAAGACGCCCTGCAGCTCAAGGGCCGCGCCTGGATGACCAAGGAAGACTGGAAGCGATCCTGGAAGCCATGGCTGCGCGGCTCCTTCATCGGCTTTCCGTTCGGCGCCTTGCCGGCGGGTGGCGCCGAGGTGCCGACCTTCCTGAGCTATTACACCGAGAAAAAACTCTCCAAGCACCCGGAAGAATTCGGCCAGGGCGCCATCGAGGGCGTGGCCGGACCGGAAGCGGCGAACAACGCCTCGGCGGCCGGCGTGCTGGTACCGATGCTGGCGCTCGGCCTGCCGACCTCGGCCACCGCCGCGATCATGCTCTCAGCCTTCACCAGCTATGGCATCAACCCGGGGCCGCTGCTGCTGCAAAGCCAGCCCGAACTGGTCTGGGGCCTGATCGCCTCGCTCTATGTCGGCAACGTCATCCTGCTGGTGCTGAACCTGCCGCTGGTCGGCCTGTGGGCCAAGATCCTCACCATCCCGACGCCTTGGCTCTATGGCGGCATCCTGGTGTTCGCCACCATCGGCACCTATGGCATCAGCCAGTCGGCGGTGGACCTGATCCTGCTCTACGTCATCGGCTTCATCGGCTACCTGATGCGGCGTTTCGACTTCCCTGCGGCACCCACCATCATCGGCATGATCCTGGGACCGTTCGCCGAGCAGGAATTCCGCCGCGCCATGACGATTTCCGGCGGCGACATGAGCGTTTTCCTCACCCGTCCGCTCTCCGCCAGCCTGCTTATTATCGCCGCCGCCCTGCTGCTGCTGCCGCCATTGCTGCGGATGATCAGGAAGTAAACGGCGGAAATCCAACATTTACGGGCGTTATTGACCCCAATAGAGGGCGAATAACGGCCTGAATCTGCCTGGACCCTGTCTTGTTACGATTCGTGATCACCGTCACGGCGCCAGAGACAGTTCGCCCCTATATTCAAATCATCAAGAGATTGGCGGGTGCGCTCGCGTTCCCCCCCCCCCGCTTCAGCCCCGTCCCCCCCTCGGTCCGCTGAAGTCAGCGCCCCGCCAATCGTCTTGATCGAGTTTATTCCTCCCCCACTTGAAAGGGCGGCGCATTGCAGAGGCGCCGCCCTTTTTCTTTACCGCCGCCGATACTTTACAAGCGCTGTGCCGGCGGCAACAAAGGCATATGCCTCGTCATCACCCTCAGCCAGACCCGATTCCGCCCGGCTTCAAGCGCGCGGTGCCGGTTTCCACCTATTTCGCCGCTCTTGGCAAATTCTATGTGCGCGAGACGCCAGGCCAGCCGCCGGTCTGGGGCATTCATGTGCGCCACAAGCATGGCAACCGCTACGGCACCGGCCATGGCGGCTTCATCGCCACCCTGGCCGATACCCATATGGCCGGCTTCGTGCACCATAACTTCCCCGGCCTGCGCGTGGTGACCACCGACCTGAAAGTGAAATACATCCGGCCGGCCTATCACGGCTCCTGGCTGGAAGGGCATCAGGTGGAAGTGAAGCGCGAGGGCGATTACGGCCTGGTGGTGTGTGACCTGATCGCGCGCGGTGAACTGGTGGCGCGCTGCACCGGGCGCTTCAAATTAAGCCTGAAGACTGAACCGCCACTACTTTAGAGTTGAGCATGACACCCCGGGCATCGGCGCCGGCGGTAAGGCTGCTCTCGGTCGATGCCTTGGCATCGCGGCGGCGGATACTGTCGAACAGATGCCAGGTGGCGCGTGCGGTTTCACGCGAAACCGTCAGGCTCATATAACCGCGATGCGCGGTATCGCACCACACCATATCTGGGTTGGCGCCACGCATGGCGGCGGCAACGGCAGCCGGTGCAATCGGTATGCTGGTTTCCAGCCCCGGTGAGCAGACTCCGGGCGTGCCGAACTCGGCCACATGGCGGCCTTGTACCTTGTGATCATAGGCCCAGGCGTTATGCGTATCGCCGGCGAGCAGCACGGCATGCTGGCCGGGCCGCGCCAGACTGCCGAGGAAACGCGTGCGTGCCGCCATATAGCCAGGCCAGGAATCGGGCTGCGTGGTGAGGCCCTGGGCGGCGATCAGCGGCCGGCGCTCAAGCCCCAGGCGCAAAGCGGCAGAAGCCTCGGGCGGCAGCATGCCGGCGAGCTGCGGCGGCGTCGGGCGGTCGCCGACCAATACCTGCTGCGCCACGATCTGCCAGCGCGCACCGCGCGCGGCCGATTGCGCCAGCGCGGCATCGAGCCAGGCTTCCTGCGCCGGTCCCAGCATCTGGCGCGCGGGATCATGCAGTTGCTGGCGATAGCGCTGCATGGCGCGGGCATACTCGGCTGAGTCCGGCGCGGCATTGTAGAGTTCGCGCGGCGCCGAGACCTGACGGTCGCGGCCGATCAGGCGCGTATCGAGCAGGATCAGATCGGCAAGCTGGCCGAGCTTCACCTGGCGGTAGAGCAGATCGGCATCGCGTATCGGCAGCCATTCGTAATAGGCCTGGCGCGCGGCATCGCGGCGCACCTCCCAGGGGCCTTCATTGGCCTGGTGATTCTGCGCGCCATGCATCCAGGTATCGTTGGCGAATTCATGGTCATCCCAGATCGCCATCATAGCGTGGCGTGCATGCAGCGCCTGCAGATCCGGATCGGCGCGGTAGAAGGCATAGCGGCGGCGGTAATCCGCCAACGCGATGATCTCATGCGGCGGATCCAGCGCATCGCGCCCCGGCGGGCGCTGTGCCGCATTGGGATAGACGCCGAAATTATGCTCGTAGATGTAATCACCGAGATGCAGCAGCAGGTCGATATCGTCGCGCGCGGCGGCATGGGCATAAGCGTTGAAATAGCCGAAGCCGATATTGGCGCAGGCGAAGACCGCCAAGGTCATGGCGCGCTCGCCACTTTGCGGCCCAGGCAATGGCCCAGGCGACGGCAGCGTGCGACCACGGCCAGTCACCGACATCTGCCCATCCGGCGCGCGGAAGCGGTAATACACCAGGCTGTCGGCAGGCAGACCACCCGCCACGGCTTTCGCGCAATGATCGCGCGCGGCACTGGCTTCCACCTTGCCGCTGGCGAGCAGTTTGCTGAAACCGGCATCAGCAGCCACCTGCCAATCCAGCGTTACGCTGCCGCCATCATCAGGCAGGTAGCGCGTCCACAGCAGCAGGCTCTGCGCATCGGGATCGCCACTCGCCACGCCATGGCTGAAACGGCCGCGCGCGTTGCTGCCGACCGCGCAGGCGGAGGCCAGCGGTGCAATCAGGGCGGTGCGGAAGAATTGCCGCCGGCTCACCGGCAGGGGCGTAGTCTGCATGGCGCAATGATGCGCCCGGCCTCATGCGCCGCGCAACCGGCTTTATCGGATGGTTATTGCCCGCCTGGCGGCCCAGTCTTTGCCTTACGCCTAGCGGCCATGTGCTTTGCGCCTGGCGGCGGGGGCCTGGAATACTGCCCCCGCACCGCGTTAGCGGCGCGGGCCGGGAATACTGATGGTCGGCAGCGGCAGATCGTTGCTGGGCGCCAGGGAGGTGGTGGCGCCCGCCGGCATCACGCCGCCATTGCGGCTGCGGCTATAGTCGCTGCCGGGGCCAACACGATCATTGCTGGAGCGCAGATCGGAAGCCGGCGCGCTGGGATTGCCGGCCGGCACATCGGAGGATGGCGGCACCGCCACCACGACATGGCAGGTCCAGGCCTGACCCCCGGCGCTTTCAAGCTGGATGGTGTCGCCGAAACGTGTTGCTGCCCAGCCACGGCCGAGGAATTCGTAGCGGCCATCAGGCGGCTGGCGCAGCAGCGGCGCCGGCGCACGGCCTTCCTGTTCCACGATCAGCGAATCCGCCGGGCGGCTGCCGATCATGGTCGGTGCGCCAAGCACCACACGCAAACCTTCGGCACAGCGGAAAGCGACTTCGCCCGGACGCGTGCGTTCCTGCGGCGGCGCTGGCGGTGCCGGCGGCACCACCGGACGCACCGCCTGGCGGCTGAAACTGGTCATGCCGCCGCGTTCGGTCCAGCCCGGCTTGGTAGCGGCAAGCCGCTCCAATGCCGCGCGCGCCTGCGCCATGGCGGCCTGAATCTCCGGCTCGTCCGGCTCGGTGTCGATGCCATCGACCTGCTTGCGGCCGCCGACATAGCGGCCTTCGGAATTGAATTTCAGGCTCAGCGTGATCTTGCGGTAGCCATCGGCGACCCCGGCCTGGCCGGCCACGCGGCGGCTCTGCTCGCCGTAATGCATCAGGTTGCCGCGATGGAAATCGAACACCACGTTGGCATCGCCATGCTGGCCGAAATGGCGCCACTCGACGATGCGCGCCGGGCGGCCATCTTCCACCATGGCTTCCCATTCGGCATTGAGCTCACCGGCAGCATATTTGCCGCGCACGGTCAGCGGCGCGTTTTCGCCGGCTTCGGTTTCGTCCTGCGCGTCTGCGGGCGGCGCCAAGTTTTGCGCATATACCGGGGCAACGCCCAGCAGGCCAGCCATCAAGGCCGGCGCCAGCAGGGTCGCCAGTATGCCAAAAGTTATCCGTTCGATCCGCATTTACGGCCTCCTTGGTCCGCTGCGTCCTGATCCTTAATAAAGGGCACGATCTGGGCAGGAATAGGGCAATCGGACTTTCGCCGGATATATCAAGCAGACCAGCGGTTTATTCATGGTTAACGACAGCACTTCTGATGGTTCCGGGGCCTTGGCCGGGCACGCGCGCCACGCTTAAAGTAGATAACCCCGTTCCATCAACCCGTCCAAGGGGGCTCCCATGACCCAAGCCAACAGCCGCACCGCCGATTATCCCGTAGACCCGATCTTCCTCAGGCGCTATTCGCCGCGCGCCTTCACCGGCGAAGCGATCCCGGTGCCGGAGCTGATGACCCTGTTCGAAGCCGCGCGCTGGGCGCCTTCGGCCTATAATTCGCAGCCCTGGCGGCTGTTCTATGCCCGCCGCGACACATCGCACTGGCCGCTCTTCCTTGGCCTGCTCAACGAGCATAATCAGACCTGGGCGAAGAATGCCGCCGCCATCGTGGTGGTGGCTTCCAAGCCGACCTTCACGCCGCCCCAGGGCGGCGAGGTGATGACCTCGAAAACGCCGAGCTACGATACGGGCGCCGCCTGGGCCAACCTGGCCCTGCAGGCGACGATGATGAACTGGATCGCCCATGGCATCGTCGGCTTCGATCTGGTGCGCGCCGGCACCGATCTGAAGCTGCCCGCCGATTGGCGGGTCGAAGCCGGCATCGTGATCGGCCGCCTCGGCGACAAGTCGATCCTGCCGGAAGCACTGGCTGCCCGCGAAGGCCCGAATGGCCGCCGCCCCTTGAGCGAAACCGCCTTCGAGGGCGGCTGGGCGGGCTAACAGGAAATGGGATACCGGCTTTCGCCGGTATGACTGCATAGATTTTGTCATCCTCGCGCAAGCGAGGATCCCATTCCATCACCAACAAACAAAAAGGGCCGGGATTACTCCCGGCCCTTTTCTTTCCACTGAAGTGGAAACTTACTCGCCGTCGGCGTTGTCGCCTTCGGCACGCGGCTTGTTCGAGAGGTCTTCGCCGGTGGCCTGATCCACCACCTTCATGGAGAGGCGGACCTTGCCGCGCTCATCGATGCCGAGCACCTTGACGCGCACTTCCTGGCCTTCCTGGACCACATCGCTCGGCTTGTTGACGCGGCGCGGCGCCATTTCCGACACATGCACCAGGCCATCGCGGGCACCGAAGAAGTTCACGAAGGCGCCGAAATCGACGATCTTCACGACCTTGCCCTTGTAGATCATGCCGACTTCCGGCTCCGACGCGATCGACTTGATCCAGTTGATCGCGGCTTCGGAGGCGGTCTCGTCGGTGGACGCGACCTTGATCGTGCCATCATCCTCGATGTCGATCTTGCAGCCGGTCTTTTCCACGATCTCGCGGATCACCTTGCCGCCGGAACCGATCACTTCGCGGATCTTGTCCTTCGGAATGGTGAAGGTGGTGATGCGCGGCGCGGTGGCCTTCACGCCGGTGCGGTTCTCGGTGATCGCCTTGGCCATTTCGCCGAGGATATGGATGCGGCCGGCCTGGGCCTGGCCCAGCGCCACCTTCATGATCTCCTCGGTGATGCCGGCGATCTTGATGTCCATCTGCAGCGAGGTCACGCCCTCGGCAGTGCCGGCCACCTTGAAGTCCATGTCGCCGAGATGATCTTCGTCGCCGAGGATATCGGACAGCACGGCGAAACGCTCGCCTTCCAGGATCAGGCCCATGGCGATGCCGGCAACCGGCGCCTTCATCGGCACGCCGGCATCCATCAGCGCCAGCGAGGTGCCGCAGACGGTGGCCATCGAGGAGGAGCCGTTCGACTCGGTGATCTCCGACACCACGCGGATGGTGTAGGGGAAATCGGTCTTGGAGGGCAGCAGCGGACGCACGGCGCGCCAGGCCAGCTTGCCATGGCCGATTTCGCGGCGGCCCGGCGAACCCATGCGGCCGGCTTCACCCACCGAGTACGGGGGGAAGTTATAGTGCAGCATGAAGCTTTCGCGGTATTCGCCGTCCAGCGCGTCGATAATCTGCTCATCCGAGCCGGTGCCTAGCGTGGTGACCACCAGCGCCTGGGTTTCGCCACGGGTAAACAGGGCAGCGCCATGGGCGCGCGGCAGGATGCCGATTTCAGCAACGATCGGGCGCACGGTCTTGGTATCGCGGCCATCGATGCGCAGGCCGGTATCCAGGATGTTGAAGCGCACCACCTTGGCTTCCAGATCCTTGAAGGCGTCGGAGACGTCCACCGGATTGGCTTCGCCTTCGGCGAACAGCGCCTTGGCCTTCTTCTTCACTTCGCCGACCTTGGCGTAGCGGGCCTGCTTCACCTTCTCTTCATAGGCGACGCGCAGCTCGGCTTCGATGCCGGAAACTTCCAGCTTCTTCAGCGCGGCTTCGTAGCCGGTGCGCTCGGCGAGCGGCATCGGCTCCTTGGCGGCGCGCTCGGCCAGGCCGATGATCGCCTGGAGCACCGGCTGGAAATGCGTGTGACCGAACATCACGGCGCCGAGCATGATGTCCTCGGGCAGCTGCTGCGCTTCCGATTCCACCATCAGCACGGCCTTGTCGGTACCGGCGACGACGAGATCGAGCTTGCTCTCGGCGACCTGCTTGGTGGTCGGGTTGAGCACGAACTGGCCATCGATATAGCCGACGCGGGCAGCGCCGATCGGGCCCATGAACGGAATGCCCGAGATGGTGAGCGCGGCGGACGCGCCAACCATGGCGACGACATCCGGATCATTCTCCAGGTCATGCGCCAGCACGGTGCAGACCACCTGGGTCTCATTGCGGAAACCATCGGCGAAGAGCGGGCGGATCGGACGGTCGATCAGGCGGGAGACCAGCGTCTCCTTCTCGCTCGGGCGGCCTTCGCGCTTGAAGAAGCCGCCGGGGATCTTGCCGGCAGCGAAGGTCTTTTCCTGGTAATTCACGGTGAGCGGGAAAAAGTCCACGCCCGGCTTCGGCGACTTCGCCGCCACGGCGGTGCAGAGCACGGTGGTTTCGCCATAGGTCACCAGCACGGCGCCATCGGCCTGGCGGGCGATCTTGCCCGTTTCAATGGTGAGCTTGCGCCCACCCCACATCAATTCGGTCTTATGGATGTTGAACATGGTTGTTCTTCCTTACCTATAAGGGCTGGCCTGTCCCTGACAGGTGCCCTCAGCACGGCAGCGCCCATCGCTCCGCGCTTCGTCGAACCCCGGGCAGGGCCCATCCCCACCCGCGATTCTTTCCCCGGCCGGTTAAACGGACAACGCCCGGTGCTGCTTCATGCAGCACCGGGCGTCGCCGAACCAATCCGAGGGCTGACCGCCGGAGCGCAACAATGCGATGCCAGCGGCCATCATCCTGATTACTTGCGCAGACCCAGACGCTGGATCAGCGTGTTGTAGCGCGGCGCGTCAACCTTCTTCAGGTAATCGAGCAGGCTGCGGCGCTTGGAGACCATCATCAGCAGGCCACGGCGGGAATGCACATCCTTGCCATGGGACTTGAAGTGGTCGGAGAGATTGTTGATGCGCTCGGTGAGCACGGCCACCTGGACTTCCGGCGAACCGGTGTCGCCCGGCTTGGTGGCATATTCGGCGACGAGAGCCTTCTTGCGCTCTGCGGCAATGGTCATGTTTTCAACTCCTCGACATCGTGGTTATTGAATAACCGCACGGGCCTGACTTCATCGGCGATAAGCTGGGCGATGCCGACGGGTTTGCCATCGGCTTTGACCAGCAGCTCACCTTCTGGGGGAAGCGGTAAGCCCGTGCAGATGACCCGTATGCTCTGGCCGTGTCGGAGACGGTCGGCCTGAGGTCCGGTCACGACCAGGGCCGGGATGTCGTCCAGCGCGGTCTCGATCGGTAACAGGTACTCTGACGCGGCGCCCTTTTGGCATAGATCGCTGAGCGAATCCAGCGAAAAAGCCCGCTCTGCGCGGAATTTGCCCACCTGTTCGCGGCGCAGCATGGCAACATGGCCATGGCAGCCGAGCTGCTCCCCGAGGTCGCGCGCCAGGGATCGGATATAGGCCCCCTTGCCACAGGCAACCTCGAAAAGCGCCTGGTTTTCATCAATAATATCAATGAGTTCCAGGCGGTCGATGCGGATCGGGCGGGGTTCCAGCACCACTTCCTCGCCCTTGCGCGCCAGATCATAGGCGCGGCGGCCATCGATCTTGAGCGCCGAATAGGCCGGCGGACGCTGCATGATCTCACCCGTCAAACCCGGCAGCAGGGCGCGGATCGCGGCTTCGCTGGGCCGGCTGTCCGAGGCGGCGACAACCTCGCCTTCCTTGTCATCGGTGCTGGTGGCGCTGCCCCATTGCGCAATGAAGCGGTAGACCTTGGCCGCGCCCATGGCATAGGCGACGGTCTTGGTCGCCTCGCCAAGCGCGATCGGCAGCACGCCGGAGGCCAGCGGATCGAGCGTGCCGCCATGGCCGGCCTTGGCCGCCTGGGTCAGGCGCCGCACCGCCGCCACCGCCTGAGTGGAGGTCATGCCGAGCGGTTTGTCGAGAATGATCCAGCCGCTGATCGGACGGCCTTTACGCGTGCGGCTCACGACTGCTTGTCGTCGCCGGACGCCTTATCGATATCGGCCTGCGCTTCGGGCTCGCGTTCCACATCGGCCCGCACTTCGGGCCGGTGCAGCACACTGTCGATGCGGCCTGCGGTGTCGAAACTGGTATCGAGCTTGAACGACAGTGTCGGCGCGAAACGCAGGTTGATCTCCTGCGCCACCAGGGTGCGGATATAGGCCTGGGCCCGGGTCAGCCCTTTCACCACCTTGGCGCCATCATCGCCGGCGAGCGGCAGCACGAAGGCAGTGGCATTCTTCAGATCGGGACTGACGCGCACTTCGGTCACGGTGACGATCAGGCCATCAAGATCGGGATCGCGGAAATGCGCCCGGCGCAAAGCCTCCGACAGCACGTGGCGGATTTCCTCGCCCACACGCAATTGCCGCTGGCTGCGCCCGCTGGAGATCGCATCTCCGCCGCGGGCACCGCCGGAAAACGAGGTGCCTTTGCCGCGTCGCGTCATGTCACGCTCCCGTAGAGTAACGCGCCGCCGCTCAGAGCTGGCGCGCCACCGTTTCGAGTTCGAAACACTCGATCATGTCGCCCTGCTTGATGTCGTCGTAATTCTCGAACGACATACCGCAATCCATGCCCTGCTTGACCTCGCGGACATCGTCCTTGAAGCGGCGCAGCGTGGAAAGCTGGCCTTCGTGGACCACCACGTTGTCGCGCAGCAGGCGCACCTTGGCACCGCGCTTGACCAGACCTTCGGTGACCATACAACCCGCGACCTTGCCGATCTTGGTGATGTTGAACACTTCGCGGATCTGCGCGTAGCCGAGGAAGTTCTCGCGCACCGACGGGGCAAGCATGCCGGAGAGCAGTGCCTTCAGGTCGTCGAGCACGTTGTAGATGATCGAGTAGTAGCGGATATCGACGCCATCGCGCTCGGCCAGGTCGCGCGCCTGCTTGGAGGCGCGGACATTGAAGCCGATGATGATGCCACCGGAGGCCTGCGCCAGGGCGATATCGCTTTCGCTGATCGCACCCACGGCGCCATGCAGGATGCGCACCGAGACTTCGTCGGTGGCCAGCTTCTGCGCCGAGCCGATGATCGCTTCCAGCGAGCCCTGCACGTCGGCCTTGACCACCACCGGCAGTTCCTTGACCTCGCCGGCCTTGATCTTGGAGAACATCTGCTCCAGCGTGCCGCGGGCACCCAGGGCGGCACGGGCATCGCGCTGCTTGCGCTGGCGGAATTCGGCGACCTCGCGGGCGCGGGCCTCGTTCTCCACCACCTGGAATTCATCGCCGGCTTCCGGCGTGCCCTGCAAACCAAGCACTTCGACCGGCGCGGACGGGCCGGCTTCAACCACGTTCTTGCCCTTGTCATCGATCAGAGCGCGGACGCGGCCATAGGCACTGCCGGCAACGAACACGTCACCGACACGCAGCGTGCCGCGCTGCACCAGCACGGTGGCGACCGAACCACGGCCACGCTCCAGCTTGGCTTCGATCACCACGCCATCGGCGCGGCGGTTCGGGTTGGCCTTGAGATCGAGGATTTCCGCCTGCAGCAGAATCTGTTCTTCGAGCTGATCCAGGTTGGTCTTGGCCTTGGCTGAGACTTCCACCGACTGCACTTCGCCGCCGAGCTGCTCGACCACGATGCCATGCTGCAGCAATTCGCGGCGCACCTTGTCCGGATTGGCCTGCGGCTTGTCGCACTTGTTGATCGCCACGATGATCGGCACACCGGCCGCCGTGGCATGATGGATCGCTTCCACGGTCTGCGGCATCACGCTGTCATCGGCAGCCACCACCAGCACCACGATATCCGTGGCCTTGGCACCGCGCGCACGCATCTGCGTGAAGGCTTCATGGCCAGGCGTGTCGAGGAAGGTGATCGCCTTGCCAGACTTCAGGCGCACCTGATAGGCGCCGATATGCTGGGTAATGCCGCCGGCTTCGCCGCCGGCCACATCGGTCTGGCGCAGCGAATCGAGCAGCGAGGTCTTGCCGTGGTCGACATGGCCCATGATGGTGACCACCGGCGGACGCGGCAGCAGCACTGCCTCGTCATCCTTCTCGGCGACCAGGCCGATTTCGATATCGGATTCCGCCACGCGCTGCACGCGATGGCCGAATTCGGCGACCAGCAGTTCGGCGGTATCGGCATCGATCACCTGATTGATCGTGGCCATCACGCCCATCTTCATCAGCGAGCGGATCACGTCCACCGCGCGTTCGGCCATGCGGTTGGCCAGTTCCTGCACCGTGATGTTTTCCGGCACCACGACATCGCGCAGCACCTTCTGCGGCGCGTCGGAGGCCTGCTGCATCATGCGCTTCTCGCGCTCGACGCGGCGGCGGAAGGAAGCCACCGAGCGCACGCGCTCGTTGTCGTCCAGGGCCGCGGTGATGGTCAGCTTGCCACGGCGGCGGTCATCGCCAGTGCGGGCCTTGCTCGGCGCCGGACGCGCCGGGACGGCCTTGGCACCAGCGCCGGGCTTGCGGCGGGCGCCGTTTTCATCCTCATCGTCACGGTCAGCCGCCGGGCGGCCGGTGCCGGGCACCGCCGCGGTGGTGGCGGCATCAGCCGTGGTACCGGCAGCAGCCGGCTTGTTCTGTTCATTGAGGCGGCGGGCGGCCTCGGCCTCGGCCCGCTTGCGGGCATCTTCCTCGGCCTTCTTGCGCGCTTCTTCCTCGGCGGCGCGGCGGGCAGCAGCCTCGCGCTCGGCAACCGCGCGGGACAGATGGTCCTGGCGCTTGCGCATATCCTCTTCGGCCGCGCGGCGCATCTCGCCGACGCGGTTACGCAGCGCATCGTCGCGCACGCGCTGCTGCTTTTCCTCTTCGGTCAGCGACTTCAGCACCATGCCGGTGGGACGCTGCGGCGCGGTGTTGCGCTGCGGCGGGGCACTGCGCTGCGGGCCGCGCGTACCACGCACATCGCCGGTGGCGGGCGCGGACATGCGCGGGCCGGCGGAAGGCTGCGCCGGAGCGCTCATGCGCGGACCAGCGGAAGGCTGCGGTGCCGGACGCGCCGGCGGTTCGGCAGGCTGCGGCGCAGCCGCCTTGATCTCGGACTGCGGCGCGGCGGCAGGCGCGGCTTCCACCACGCTCTCCTCGGGCGCGGTGTCGGCAACCTCATGCTCGGCGGCGGCCTTGGCGGCCTCGGCGGCGGCAATGGTGGCGGCCAGCGACGGGCGCGTCTGCAGCGCCGGACCGGCCTGGGCCGGACGCGGTGCAGCGGCCTGCGGCGCGGCGGCGGCAGGGGCGGCAGCCGTTTCCGGCTTGGCATCGGCAGGCTTGGCGCCACCCGGCGGTGTAATGGTGCGCTTCTTGCGCACCTCCACCGTCACCGCCTTGGTGCGGCCGTGGCTGAAGCTTTGGCGTACCTGACCCGTCTCGACCGTCTTCTTCAACTCAAGACGCTTCGGGCGGCCCGCCAGCTTGTCCTTATCCTGCTCGTTAATATCGCTCATACCTGATCCGCTTCCGCCACCACGGAATCCAATCCGTGGCCTTTCCTGTTGGCGCGACAGCCGCCATGGCCGCCGCGCTTACTCTGTCTTCAACCCACGCAATCCACTCAACGCTCTAAGCCGTCCCGCGCAACCAGGCGAGGCAGGCCAAATCCCGTGCCAGCCGCCGGCATAACGGTGCCTGCGGCCGTGACTGCAATCCCGCCCGCGCCACCCGCTGCGCCAGTTCGGCGCAATGGGCTTCATGGGCAGCCAGCGTTGCCGCCGGCAGGTCCGCCGGCAGCTTCACCGCCCGCCGCGCCGCGCGGGCAAAAGCCTTGCGCAGCACGGCCGCATCGGCGGGCCAACCCGCCTGCGGCGCCAGCCACAATCCGCGCCCGCCCAACAGCCGGCCCGGATCGGGTACCACCTCGCCCGCTGCCGTCACCGCAAAGCGGATCAGGTCATCAGGCTTCCGGCGCTCGCCACTCAACAGGCAGCGGCGCGCCGGCCCTAATACTTCAACCCTGCTCGTCGGCATACCAATGCTGACGCGCCGCCATGATGATGGCGTTGGCATCGTCGTTCGAGAGCACGCCCTCGCCGACGATTTCCTGCAACTCATCGCCAGCCAGATCGGCCAGATCGTCCAGCGTCTTCACGCCCTTCTCGCCCAGCGCGGCAAGCATCGGCGGGGTGAGGCCTTCGATCTCGGCCACCTCGTCAACGACGCCCAGCGCCTTGCGCTTGTCCTCGAACTCGGCATTGCGGCGCTCGATGAATTCCAGCGCGCGGTCGTGCAGTTCCTGCGCCAGATCGCCGTCGAAGCCTTCGATTTCCATCAGCTCTTCGAGCGGCAGATAGGCCAGTTCCTCGACCTTGGTGAAGCCTTCGGTGACCAGCAGCTGGGCGATCACTTCGTCCACATCCAGGGCATCGATGAACAGCTGGCTGCGCTCGCGGAATTCCTTCTGGCGGCGCTCGGACTCTTCTTCCTCGGTGAGGATGTCGATGTCGTAGCCGGTCAGCTGCGAGGCCAGACGCACATTCTGGCCACGGCGGCCAATCGCCAGCGACAGCTGGTCGGTCGGCACCACGACCTCGACGCGGTTTGTTTCTTCATCCAGCACCACCTTGGCGACTTCCGCCGGGGCCAGCGCGTTGACGATGAAGGTGGCCGGATCCGGCGACCACTTGATGATGTCGATCTTCTCGCCCTGCAATTCGTTCACCACCGCCTGCACGCGGCTGCCGCGCATACCGACGCAGGCGCCGACGGGATCGATCGAGTTGTCATTCGACAGCACGGCGATCTTGGCGCGGCTGCCCGGATCGCGCGCCACGGCGCGGATCTCGATGATGCCGTCATAGACTTCCGGCACTTCCTGGGCGAACAGCTTGGCCATGAACTGCGGATGCGAGCGCGACAGGAAAATCTGCGGGCCACGCGGCTCCTTGCGCACGTCGAAGATATAGGCGCGCACACGGTCGCCCTGGCGGAAGGTTTCGCGCGGCAGCAATTCGTCGCGGCGGATGATGGCTTCGGCGCGGCCCAGATCGACCGTGACATTGCCGTATTCGACGCGCTTGACCAGGCCGTTGACGATCTCGCCGATGCGGTCCTTGTATTCCTCATACTGCCGCTCACGCTCGGCTTCGCGCACCTTCTGCACGATCACCTGCTTGGCGGTCTGCGCCTGGATGCGGCCGAAATCGATCGGCGGCAGCGGCTCGGCGATCACGTCGCCGATCTGCGCATCGGGATTGCGGCGCTGGGCTTCGACCAGGCCGATCTCGATGGCGTCATTCTCGATCTGCTCCACCACCTGCAGATAGCGGGCGAGGCGGATTTCGCCGGTCTTGCGGTCGATATCGGCGTGGATGTCGTTTTCCAGGCCGTAGCGCGCGCGCGCCGCCTTCTGGATCGCATCCTCCATCGCCATCAGCACCACATCGCGGTCGATGGTCTTTTCGCGGGCGACGGCATCGGCCACCTGCAGCAACTCGATGCGGTTGTAACTGGTCACGGGTTCCATGGTCAGGTCCTCGTACGCATGCTTGAACTGGTCAAATCACTCTGCTGCATGTTCGGCAGCCGCCTTTTGTGCGGCCCCGAGACGCAGCAACTCATCCGTCAGCACCAGCTTGGCGCTGGTGATATCGCCATGCGGCAGGCTCCACAAAGTGGCGTCCTTGCCCTCATCATCCTGCAGCTTCACGCTCTCGCCTTCGATGCCGAGCAGGCGGCCACGGAAGCGCTTGCGCCCCTCATGGGCATGGCCCAGTTCGACGCGGGCGACAAAACCCTTGAAACGGTCGAAATCCTTCAGCTTCACCAGCGGCCGGTCGAGGCCGGGGGAAGACACTTCGAGATTGTAGGCCTCCGGGATCGGATCCTCGACATCAAGGATGGCCGACACCGCGCGGCTGATCTCCGTGCAATCATCAATGTTGAAACCGCCATCATGCGGTTCCCCGCCGGTCTCGCGTTCGGCCATGATCTGCAACACCGGACGCTGGCCGCCCTGCAGCTTCACGCGCACCACGGCATAGCCCATCGCCTCAAGCGTCGGCGCAATCATCTGCTCAATCTTGGCAGCCGTGGACATGCCTCGGTTTACAGCTCCGTATTGTCGATCAACGCGGCCCGGTTTCCCGCAGCGCAGCCCTGGCAAAAATGGCTCGGGCGCAGAAACGAAAAATGGGCCGTCTGGCCCATCCTCATCCAATCTTCTGATCCAACCAGGACCAGGCCAGCAATGTGGCGCCTTTATAGCGCCAAATAGCCGCGATGCAAGGCTTTTCTGGTCACGAATCGGCCCGGTCTGTTAGCGGTTCATGCGCCGCAGCACCCAGGCCGTGGCCAGCCCCAGCAGCAGCCAGAAACCCAGATCGAGCGCCAGATCGACATAGAGGAACCCTTCCGGCGCGTCCTCTATCGCGGATTCCGGGGCCAAAAGCGGCGGCGCCAGCAGCAGCGGCAAGCCCAGCCAGCGCCAGCGGCGGCCAAAAGCCAGCAGCCCCAGGCCCAAAGCCGCCCCGGCCATGGCGACCAGCCACCAGACCGGCGCCTCCTCATGCACCAGGCCATCGATGGTCGGTGGCAGGGTGAGGCCCGGCGCCAGGGCGAGCGCGATGAACCCGGCCAGACCCCAGAGTGCCGCCTCACGCCAGCTTACCCTGCCCTCAGGCGGCGCCCGGTGCGTGTAGACGGCCGCCAGAAGTGTAGAAAAGACAAATCCAAACAATAGGTTGCGGATGATGATCACATCCATCTGGCGGCTCGGCGGCGGCAGGTCGAGGCCGGCGGCCAGCAGTGCCTGCTGGCGCAGCGGCAGTTCCAGGATGTGCTGGCCCAGAGTCAGCGCCAGGGCGGCAATCACGCCACCGCAGAAGCCCGCCAGGATCAGCCGCAGTGTCATTGCGCCGCTATTGCTTGGGTCAAGGCCACCGCCTCCGCTGGTTCAAACCCGCTGAAAGCGAAGATAGAGGCAGGCGCGGCCGGCGGCCACTGCCTTGCGTTCATACTTGCTGCTCGGCCAGTCGGCCGGGCGCTGGCGCCAGTCGGCAGCGCTTTCAGCCAGCCAGCGGAAAGCCGGCTGGTTCTGGGCATGCAGCAGCATGCCGCGGCCATAATCGGGCACATCGGTGGCCAGCCGCAGCTCGCCGCCCGGCCTGATCACGCGGGCCAGGTCGACCAGCGTGTCCGGGTTGACGATGCGGCGCCATTGATGCCGCTTCTTCGGCCACGGATCGGGAAACAGCACGAAGGCGCGTTCGATGCTGGCCTCGGGCAAAGCCTTGAGCAGCAGCCGGGCATCATCGGTGAACAGCCGGATACGCTGCGCCAGGCTTTCGTCACCGGTCTCGGCACGCTCGGCAACATGCCCGACCAGGCGCGCGACACCGTTCAGAAACGGCTCGACGCCGACAAAGCCGACATCGGGATGCATTTCCGCCTGGGCCTGCAGGTGATCGCCGACACCAAAGCCGATTTCCAGCCAGGTGGCGCGCACCGGCCGGCCGAACGCAACGGGCGTGTCAGCACGCGGCAATTCCAGGCGCGGCAGCCAGGTATCCATGCGCGTGTTGCCGAGCGGCGTCAGCTTGCGGCCCCGGCGGCGGCCGAAAATGAGACGGCGCGGCATTTCTGCCGCGCCGTCGGTATCGTCTTCTGGACTAGGGGTCACTTCACGTTGAAGGCCGACTTCAGGTCCTTGACCAGATCGGTCTTTTCCCACGAGAAGCCGCCATCCTTTTCCGGCTTGCGGCCAAAATGGCCGTAGGCGGCGGTGCGGGCATAGATCGGGCGGTTGAGCTTGAGATGCTCGCGGATGCCGCGCGGGCTCAAGCTCACCAGTTCCTGCAGCACCTTGGCGATCTTGGCTTCATCAGCCTTGCCGGTGCCGTAGGTGGAAACGTAGACCGACAGCGGATGGGCAACGCCGATGGCGTAGGAAAGCTGGATCAGGCACTTGTCGGCCAGGCCGGCGGCAACCACGTTCTTCGCCAGGTAGCGCGCGGCATAGGCGGCCGAGCGGTCAACCTTGGTCGGGTCCTTGCCGGAGAAGGCGCCGCCGCCATGGGGCGCCGCGCCGCCGTAGGTGTCGACGATGATCTTGCGGCCGGTGAGGCCGGCATCGCCGTCCGGGCCGCCAATGACGAAGCGGCCAGTCGGGTTGACGTAGAAATGCTCGTCATCGCACATCCAGCCCTTCGGCAGCGCCTTGAGCACATAGGGACGCACGATCTTCTTGATGTCGCCGGACTCGAGCTCGCGGCCCTTCTTGTCCTTGGCAGCATGCTGGGTGGAAACGACAACGGCGGTGGCGCCGGTCGGCTTGCCGTTCTTGTACAGCAGGGTCACCTGGCTCTTGGCATCGGGGCCGAGCAGCGGTTCCTTGCCGGAATGGCGCGCAGCGGCCATCAGCGACAGGATATTGTGCGAAAGCTGGATCGGCGCCGGCATCAGTTCCGGCGTCTCGTTGCAGGCGTAGCCGAACATGATGCCCTGGTCGCCGGCGCCTTCATCCTTGTTGCCGGCGGCATCGACGCCCACAGCGATATCGGCCGACTGGCCGTGCAGCAGCACATCGACCTTGGCATGCTTCCAGTGGAAGCCATCCTGCTCGTAGCCGATCTTCTTGACCGTGGCGCGGGCCGCTTCCTCGATCTTCTTCTTGTTCACCGCGCCCGACTTCGACACCAGGCTCGCCGGGCCGCGCACTTCGCCGGCCAGCACAATGCGGTTGGTGGTGGTCAGGGTTTCGCAGGCAACGCGCGCATAGGGATCTTCCTTGAGGAAGAGATCAAGCACGGCATCGGAGATCTGGTCGCAGACCTTGTCCGGATGGCCTTCGGAAACCGACTCGCTGGTGAAGAGATAGGAAGAGTTACGCGCCACGTCGTTTATCTCCGTGCGACCGCGCCAAACGGTCGGTGTCCAGAATGCACCGGCGGCGCATGGCGCGCGCCCCGGATCCGGCGATTCGCGGCTGCCGGACAAGCGAAAAAGTCCCGTTATGTCGCAGAGGCGGGGCGGCGGGTCAAGTTACATCGATTGCTGTCGGCGATGAAGCGCAGGCCGGGCCAGAGTCCGGGGCCAGAGTCCAGGGCCGGCTTCAGTCGCCGCCATTGCCGCTGTCGGGGCCCTGCTCCAGCGCCATGGAGCGCACCAGGTCCAGCACCCGGCGACGCAGCGAGCCATTGCGGATGGCCTCGAAGGAGCGCAGCAATTCGAGGTTTTCCCGCGTCATCTGCGGCTCCGGCGGCAGCGGCTGACCCTCGATCTCGGGCAGCGGGTTCTCGGCCAGACCGGGTACGGTTTCCATCCCCGGCTGTGCGTCCAGGCCCTCGAAGAAATAGGCCGGGGCCACATTCAGCAGGCGGGCGAACTGGTACAGCCGGCTGGCACCGATGCGGTTGGCGCCTTTTTCGTATTTCTGGATCTGCTGGAAGGTGAGGCCGACATACTGGCCCAGGCGCTCCTGGCTCATCCCGACATAGGTGCGGCGGATTTTGAGCCGGCCGCCAACATACACATCCACCGGATTCTTCGCCACGCCACCGTCCCCTGTTGCGGCCGTCAAACCGGGTGCGACCCCCAAATACCCTGCCGCATTCCCCACTTGACCGTCGGATAGCCCGCGGCCGCGCAGACGGTCCGCATACATTTTTATGGGTTACGTTTGTATGCTCGGTAGGCGCGCAGGGTCAACCGTTGCAATCACGGTATCAGAGAAACTTGGGGCCAAATCGGCGCCGCACCCAGCCGGCAAGTAGAAAAACCCCCGCTAAAGAGTGCACGGGTAGGTCACCCACACGACTATAGAGCGTACGCTGCGGGATCGGGGCCGGCAGCGGCCCTTCAACGATACCGACTTCATCCAGGCCCAGGCTGGCGATGATGCGGCCCCAGGGGTCGATAATGGCCGAGATGCCATTGTTGGCGGCACGGACCAGCGGCACCCCCTGCTCCACCGCGCGCATGCGGGCGGAGGCGAAATGCTGATAGGGGCCGGATGAACGCCCGAACCAGGCATCGTTGGTGATATTGAGCAGCATGGCGGCGGGCGGCGGCTCATGGGCCATCACCTCGGCCGGGAAGATCGCCTCATAGCAGATCAGCGGGCGGATCAGGGGCAGGTCGCCGGGCAGGATCAGCGGCTCGGCATCATGGCCGGGCGAGAAATCGATGCTGCCGACCGCCAGCTTGTCGAGCCCGATGACGCCAAGTACCGAGCGGAACGGCAGGTATTCGCCGAACGGCACCAGATGCAGCTTGTCGTAGCGCGCATCCAGGCCGCCCTTGTCGTTGATCACGAACAGCGAGTTATAGAGCCGCACGGTCTGGCCGTTCTGGAATTCACGGCGCGGCGCACCGGCCAGCAACTGCCCGCCCTGGGGCAGCAGGGTGGCGAGCGCCGCCAGCAGATCGGGATTCTCATCCACCAGATAGGGGATCGCGGTTTCCGGCCAGATCACATGGGTGAACGGCTTCTGCCCCGGCTTGCGGGTCAGTTCGGCATGCAGGCGCAGGTGATTCTGGCGCAGGTCGTCGCGCCATTTCAGGGTCTGCGCCACGCTCGGCTGCACCAGGCGCAGCCAGATATCGGGCATGTCCTCGCCCTCGGCCTGCTGCAATCGCAGCGCGCCGCCGCCGATGCTCAAGCCGAGCAGCAGCGGCAGGGCGATGGCCACAGCACGCAGGCGCCGGCTTTCCGGCAGCAGCGGCAAGGCGAGGCCAGCAGCGGCCAGCAGCGTGACGAGGCCGAGGCCATGGCTGCCGATGAAAGCACTGAGCTGCATCGCCGCCGGCGTATCGGCCCAGACATAGCCGATCAGATTCCAGGGAAAGCCGGTGAGGATGACACCGCGCAAGGCTTCGCCGAGCGTGACGCCGAAGGGCAGCAGCAGCACGCGCCAGGGCGTGGCATTGCCACCTAAACGCTGCGCCGCCCAGGCACCGGCGGCGGGAAACACCGCCAGCACCGCCGGCAGCCCGAGCACCGGCAGCGGCAGCAGCAGCGCGAAGCGCGCCGCATCGACGAAGAAGGCGATGCCGATCCAGTACAGGCCGGCGACGAAATAGCCGTAGAAGAAAGCCGCGTGGATGAAGAAATAGCGCCGGCCATACTTATCATCGGCACCGCCGGCGGATTGCCCGAGCAGCAGCAGCAGCGGCAGGCAGACAAACACCAGCGGCCAGGCATAGACCGGCGCCTGCGCGGCGGCGAGCAGCGCACCGCCCAGGAAAGCGACGATCAGCCGCTTCCAGCCGGTGAGGCCGAGCAACGCATCACGCAACCGGATCATTGCGTCAGGTACCCTCGATGGCAGCCGGCGGCTCGGCCACCGGCACGCGGATGCGCACGCGCTTGACCCGGCGCGGATCGGCATCCACCACCTCGAAGGCGAGGCCGGATTCATGCTCCACCAATTCGCCGCGCTGCGGCACGCGGCCGAGCTTGGCCACGATCAGGCCACTCAGCGTATCCACCGGCTCGTCTTCCTCGGGATCGATCAGGCGGCGGCCGAAGCGTTCTTCCAGTGCCTCGATCGGGCAGCGGCCCTGCGCATCATAAAGGCCCGGCGCGCGCTCGATGAGCAGCGGGCCTTCCACTTCGTCATGCTCGTCGTCGATCTCGCCAACGATCTGCTCGACCAGATCCTCGATCGTGACCAGGCCATCGATGCCGCCATATTCATCCACCACCACGGCCATATGGGTGCGGGTGTTGCGCATCTCGCGCAGCAGGTCCAGCACCACCTTGCTCGGCGGCACCACCAGCACCCGGCGCAGCACCTTGTTCAGCGCGAAGCCCTCGCGGCCGGCGAGATACGGCATCACATCCTTGATGTGAATCATGCCGATCACATCGTCGAGCGTCTCGCGATAGACCGGCAGGCGCGAATGTTCGGCCTCGACAAATACCTTCACCAGATCATCGAAGCCGATATCCTCGGCCACGGCATTGATATCGGCACGCGGCACGCGGATTTCGCCAACGCGCAGATCGCCCACTTCAAGCACATTGCGCAGCAGCGCACGCTCGGCGGAAGCTGCCGGGGTTTCCGTCTCGGGATTCTCCTGCAGCAATTCCTCAATGCTCTCGCGCAGGCTCTCCTCGTTGCCACGGCCGCGCAATGCCTGCAGCAGGCGGCTCCAGAACCCTGGGCCGCCGGACTCCGGGCGGTTCTCACTCATGACTTCTTCTTCCTTCCGGCCGGCACTGGCTGCTTGCCGCGCGGCGCTGTTTTGGCCCGGCCCCGGGGCTGGGGCTGCGGTCGGGCATAGGGATCGGGAATCTTCAGGCCCCCGAGGATTTCGACTTCGCGCGGCTCCATTGCCTGCGCCTGCTCATCGGTTTCGTGGTCATAGCCGAGCAGATGCAGCGTGCCATGCACCACCAGATGCGCCACATGGTCGGCGAGCGGCTTGTGCTGTGCACGCGCCTCCTGCTGGCAGATTTCCAGGCCGAGCGCGATATCGCCGAGATAGGGTGGCGGCTTGGACGGGTCCACCGCGCCTTCGGCGGGAAACGACAGCACATTGGTCGGCTTCGGCTTGCCGCGCCAATCGGTGTTGAGCTGCATCATCTCGGCATCGCTGGTGAGCAGCAGCGACAGCGCCGTGCGGCCCCGGGGCAGTTCATCCTTCAGCGCGGCGCGGCAGGCGCGGCGCACCAGGGCGGCGGCATTGGGTAGGGCACGGCGCCAGGCTGGATCGGCCAGCCTGAGATCGATGGTGAAGCGCGCTACGCTACTATTGCCCTCTCCGGATGGCATGACTGGTTCCTAGCGGCGCCGGGTGCCGGCGGCATCGGGCCGCGCCAAGCCGAGTTCCTGTTCGCGCTGGGCATAGGCCCGCACCACCTTGGTGACCAGCGGATGGCGCACCACGTCCTGATCCGAGAAGCGCACGAAGGAAATGCCTTCGATGCCTTCCAGAATATCGAGCGCATCACGCAGCCCGGACGGCACGCCGAGCGGCAGGTCGATCTGCGACAGGTCGCCGGTGACCACCAGACGCGAATTCTCGCCCAGGCGCGTCAGCAGCATCTTCATCTGCACCGGCGAGGTATTCTGCGCTTCATCGAGAATCACCACGGCATTGGCCAGCGTACGGCCACGCATGAAGGCCAGCGGCGCCACTTCGATCTCGCCCGAGGCGAGGCCCTTCTCGACGCGCTCCGGCGGCAGCATGTCGTAGAGTGCATCGTAGAGCGGGCGCAGATAGGGATCGATCTTCTCGCGCATGTCGCCCGGCAGGAAGCCGAGGCGTTCGCCGGCTTCCACGGCGGGGCGCGACAGGATGATGCGGTCGACGCGGCCATCCAGCAGCATCTGCACGGCAACGGCAACAGCGAGATAGGTCTTGCCAGTGCCGGCAGGCCCGAGGCCGAAGACCAGTTCATGGCGCAGCAATTCGGCGATGTAGCGGCTCTGGGTCTGCGAGCGCGGCACGATCACGCGTTTCTTGGTGCGGATGGCGCCATCGGGCAGCCGGCCCTCCGTGTTCGCGGCGGCGCGCTCTGCGGCGCGTGCCTCTGCTTCGCGCGACGCCCTGGTGGAGGGCATCGCCTGAGTGACCACGGATTTGCCGAATGCCTGCATTTCGCCTCCCCGATTGGTTGCTGTTTCCTGACTGGTTGCTGACTGCTGACTGGTTGCTTCCTGCTGGCGGCCGAGCGCCATGCGCACGGACCCTTCCACATCACCCATTTCGATCAACGCGCCGTTTTCAAGTCGGCCATATAATTCGATCAGCACGGCGCGCGCCGATTGCTGCGCTGCCTCCGGCCCGCTGATCACCACGCGGTTGCCGCGCGGCGAAACAGACACGCCGAGCTGCTGCTCGATGCGCGAAAGATGCCGGTCATGCTCGCCGAACAGCATCGACAGCAGACGGTTATCGGCAAAATCAAGAATCACGGGCTGACGTGTCTGCGGATTGGCCGGAGCACTCATGGGCATGATCCTCTTGCCGAGGCAGGGCAGGCGAAACGACGCCGGAAGCCCAGGATCATGCGGCCTCCTGATCCGTCAGAGCAGCGCGCGGTGCAGCCCCGGGTGTAGTCCCGGGCACGGCCCCGGGCGCAGCAATGGGCGCGGCGACGAGATTGTTCAGATAACCGTTGGCGATCTCGACATCGAGCATCTGCCCGATGGCGGCGCTCGCTGCACCCGCCTGCTGTGCCTCAACCAGCACCGGCTGCATATAGGGGCTGCGGCCCAGCAACTGGCCCGACCGCTTGCCGACACGATCGAGCAGCACCTGCACCCGGCGACCGACCATCGCGGCATTGAAGGCTGCCTGCTGTTCGCGCAGCAGCTCAAGCAGGGCGGCGAGGCGCGCTTCCTTCACGCTTTCCGCCACCTGGTTCGGCAGCAAAGCCGCCGGCGTGCCAGGACGCGCGGAATATTTGAAGCTGAATGCCTGGGCGTAATTGGCATCGCGCACCAATTGCAGCGTGGCGGCAAAATCCTTGTCGCTCTCGCCCGGGAAACCGACGATGAAATCACCCGACAGTGCAATATCCGGCCGCGCCGCACGCAGCCGGCGCACAACATCAAGGTAAAGCCCGGCCTCATGGCCGCGATTCATCGCCTTGAGGATGGCATCCGAACCTGCCTGCACCGGCAGATGCAGGAACGGCATCAGATGCTCAAGCTCGCCATGGGCGCGGATCAGCGCATCATCCATCTCGCGCGGATGCGAGGTGGTGTAGCGCCAGCGCGGTGCATTGGTGCCCAGGCTGTGGCGGCGATGCAGTTCGGTGAGCAGATCGGCCAGCGACCAGATGCGGCCATCCTTGGCCTCGCCGTGATAGGCATTCACATTCTGGCCCAGCAACGCGATCTCGCGCGCACCACCGGCCACCAGGCGTTCGGCTTCGGCGAGAATGGCTTCCGGCGGGCGGGAATATTCCGCGCCGCGCGTATAGGGCACGACGCAGAAGGTGCAGAACTTGTCGCAGCCTTCCTGCACCGCCAGGAAGGCGATCGGGCCGGGCGGGGTCGCCAGGACTTCCGGCAGATGGTCGAATTTCGTATCGGCGGGAAAATCGGTATCGAGCACGCCAAGCCGCGGCGCCCGGGCACCGGGCTTGAGCCGGCGGCGGTCCTTGTGGCGCTCGGCCTGGGCCAGCAATTCGGGCAGGCGGTGATAGGCCTGCGGGCCGACCACCATGTCGACGAAGGGGGCGCGGTTGAGGATTTCCTCGCCCTCGGCCTGGGCGACGCAGCCGGCCACCGCGATGGTGAGATCGGCACCGGTTTCCTTGCGCCGGCGCCAATGGCCCAGTTCCGAGAATACCTTCTCGGCGGCCTTTTCGCGGATATGGCAGGTATTGAGGATCACCATGTCGGCATCCTCGGGCGAATCGGTCTTGGCGTATCCGAGCGGTGCCAGTACGTCCACCATGCGGGCGGAGTCGTACACGTTCATCTGGCAACCGTATGTTTTAATATAGAGTTTTCTGGCCAAGAGCGTTGTTGGAGCCGGGCGGAAGCCGCCGGTCCTGGACTCCTCGTCACGTTGCGACTGCGAACCACACTATCACCCACCCCGCCGCCGTCAAGCGATGAAGCGCGGAGGGTAAAAATGTCATAGATTTTTCAAATGGTTATTTTTCCGGGAGGGCAATGTCGCCGCCATCCTCGGTGGCCGGCTCCTCGGGCGGGCCGAGGCGCGATTTCGGCAGGCTGCGCAGCCCCGGCTCGCGGCCGGCATTGATATCGGACAGGCCCTCGATCACCACCTGATGGCAATGCGCCGCCATGTCCTTGCGCGACTTGAAATCCTGGATCGTCACCGGCTGGTGGAACTCGATTACGGCTTCCGCCGGGCCGGATTTCAGGTAGCGCCACAGATGCGGCACCAGATCCTCGTCGCCGAGCCAGGCAAACAGATGCATCCAGCGCCGCCCCACCGGCATGTGGTTGAGCTTGGCATAGCCCAGGCTGACCGGCTGCACGGTGAGCGGCCGGCCGTTCACCGGCTGCTCCGCCAGGGCGAAGAAGGCGGTCTTGAACGGCAGGATGCGCAGGCCGTCCGACGAGGTGCCTTCCGGGAACAGGATCAGGTTGTCGCCTGCCGCCAGGCGCTCCTGCATCTCGTCGCGATGCTCGGCGGTCTTCTGCCGCACATTGCGCTGCACGAACACGGTACGCTGCAGCCGCGACAGCAGGCCGAAGAACGGCCAGGATTCGATCTCGCTCTTGGCCACGAAGCTGACCGGCACCACGGTGGAGAGCACCACGATATCGAGCCAGGAAATATGATTGATGATGAACAGCACCGGCGCCTGATCGGCCGGGCGGCCCTCGACGCGGATATTCACCCGCATCAGCCAGGCAACGACGCGGTGATAATACAGCGGCAGCCATTTGCGCCCGGGATGCTGCAGCTTCACCAGCAGCATCTGCACTGGAATCAGCGGCAGCGTCCAGCACAGGAACAGCAGCAGGATCAGCGTGGGGCGCAGGGCCATGGAGTAAGTACCAGTGATACCGATAGGCCCAGCGGCCGGATTGATAATTACTTGCGGCCCTTGGGATCGGCCGCATCCGCGAGCGGCACGCCGTAAAGCTCAAGCCGGTGATCCACCAGGCGGTAGCCGAGCCGGGCCGCGATCTTTTCCTGCAGGGCTTCGAGTTCGGGATCGTTGAACTCGATGATATTGCCGGTGCGGGTATCGATCAGGTGGTCGTGATGCGCTTCCGGCATTTCCTCGTAGCGCGCACGGCCATCGCCGAAATCGAGCCGGCTGAGGATGCCGGCTTCCTCGAACAGGCGCACGGTGCGGTACACCGTGGCGATCGAGATGCGCGGGTCCACCGCATGGCTGCGCCGATGCAATTCCTCAACATCCGGATGGTCGGAGGATTGGCTGAGCACGCGCGCGATCACCCGGCGCTGCTCGGTCATGCGCATGCCCTTGGTCATGCACAATTGCTCAAGGCGGCTGGTCATGCCGTCACCTGCTCCCTGTTATGCCCGGAAAGCCGGGCCATCCATCACCCCGGGGAATCTAACGGCCGCCCTTGCGGCGTGCCGTACCGAGCCCGATCTTCTTCGCCAGCGCCTGACGATGCAAGGCGTAGTTCGGTGCCACCATCGGATAATCCGCCGGCAGGCCCCACTTCTCGCGATACTGCTCCGGCGTCATGTCATAGTGGCTCATCAGGTGACGCTTGAGCATCTTCAGTTTCTTGCCGTCTTCCAGGCAGATGATGTAGTCGGCCGCCACCGATTTCTTGATCGGCACCGCCGGCTGCAACTTGTCGGCAACCGCTGCCGCCGCCACCGAGGGGACAACCGCGCTGCCATCCAGCCCGGCCAGGGTGCCGAAAACCTGGCGGATCAGTGCCGGCAATTCGGCAGTCTCCACCTTGTTATGCGAGACATGCGCGGCAACGATATCGGCTGTCAGCGACAGCAATTCCGATTTATTCGTGGCCTCGGCCATTTCCCGATCCCCGGCGGCAAATATTCGCTACTGTGCAATATAGTATTGCCGGGCCGGAATCGCCAGAGATCAGGCTGCGAATAAGTCTAAGTTTAATGAATTTCTGCCCGCATCACCAAGCCATCCTCGAAGCGCAGGGCTGCATCCGGGGATATTCTTTCCAGTTGATAGTAATCCTTGCGCCGGCCGACCTGCTGGAACCCGCCGGCACGATACAAAGCCTGCGCCGCCAGGTTGCTCACCGCCACTTCCAGGAACAGGCTGCCGGCACCGCGGCGCTTCGCCTCCGCCGCCAGGGCCTTGAGCAACGCCGCACCGATGCCGAGCTGGCGCAGGCGCGGCCGCACCGTGATGGTGATGACTTCCGCCTCATCGGCGGCGACCCGGCCAAAGGCGAAGCCGGCCGGCTGCCCCGCCGGATCGATCGCCAGCAGCACGAAGGCACCCGGCATGCCGAGCAGGTCGCGCAAAGCCGCCTCGCTCCAGCCGTCATGGAAGCCTTCGCGGTGCATGGCGCTCAAGATCGCCGCATGGCTGGCATCGGCGGGCTGGATGGTCACGCTCAGGCTCGCCGCCGGCTGCACCACGCGCGGCAGCGCGGCATCGGGCGGGCGGATGTAAAGCGGCTTGGGCGGCACCGGCCGGGCGTCGCCCGGCTGCCAATGTCCGGCGGCCTGCCTGGCGGCCTGCAACAGCGATTGCGCCGTCGGCTGCGACGGACAGGCCGCGATGCTGCGCTCCGGCTGCGGCCGCAACAAGGCCGCGCCGGAACCGACCAGGGTGAGCGGCCCGGCGGGCAGGATGGCTTCGGCCTGATCCAGCGGCAGGATGCAGGCTGGCCAGAGCGGGATGCCAAGTTGGGCTGCGCCCGATCCGGCAGTACTGGCGGCGAAAGCCTGGAGATAGACTTCGCCGCGCCGCGCATCGATCACCGCCACGGTGGCGCGGCCGGCCTGGGCTGCCTGCAAGCCCAGCGCCTCGGTTGTGGTCACGCCCCAGAGCGGTTTGCGCAAGGCAAGGCTTAAGCCCCGCGCCACGCTCAGCGCGGTACGGATGCCGGTGAAGGAACCCGGCCCGATGGTGACGGCGATGGCCTCCAGTTCTTTCAGTTCAAGCCCGGCGGCCTGGCGCGCCGCTTCGATGGTCGGCAGCAGGCGCTCGGCATGACCCTTCCCTCCCAAACCACGTTGTTCCGTCAGGATCGCATCGCCATCGGCGATGGCGGCGAGGCAATCGTCGAGCGCGGTATCGAGCAGCAGCCACTTCATTGCCGCCGCGCGCTTGTGTAGGAATGAGGGGAGCGAATCATGGAGACGCGCCGATGCCGCTGGTGGCGATTGCCCCGCCCGACTATCCCGTGCTGATCGACCTGCGCTATGCGACGGACGACAACATCACCGGCAAGCCGGTCTATGGCCGCCAGGCGGCCTTCCTCAACCAGGAAGCCGCCGAAGCCCTGGGCCGCGCCATCGCGCTGGCGGCGCAGCTTGGCTACCGCTTCCGCATCTTCGATGCCTTCCGCCCGAGCGAGGCGCAATGGGTGCTGTGGAATCACACGCCTGATCCAAATTTCCTGGCCGATCCGCGGCGCGGCTCGCCGCATTCGCGCGGTGCCGCCGTGGACCTGACCCTGGTGGACGCCGCTGGCCGCGACCTGGAGATGGGTACCGCCTTCGATGCCTTCACCCCACTGTCGCATCACGGCCGGCTTGATATCAGCGCCGAAGCGCAGCGCAACCGCGCACTGCTGCTGGGCATCATGACCGCCGCCGGCTGGGACTTCTACCGCAATGAATGGTGGCATTATCAGTTGTTCGACGCCAAACGTCATCCGGTGCTCTCGGATGCGGAAGCCGGATCGGCATTGATGCCCGTTTCATAGGGCCCGCAATCATAAGGAACGGGCTGCAGCCCGCCGGCAATCCAATCGGCCACTGCCTGATACTCGGCACGCTCAAGCACCGCCGCCGCCATCTGTTCGCCCAGGGTGGCGCCGAATTTGAAGCCATGGCCGGACGAACCGCAGAAGGCAAAGCCGCGCGGCCCAAGCTGGCGGAACTGGAATTTCTCGTTCGCCTCGACATCGTAGAAACAGGTCTTGGCCTGCGCCACGCGGTATTCATCGCCCCGCACCAGGCGCTGGCGCACCGGCGCGAGAATCGCCTCGATCTCGGCTTCGCGCGGCTCGCGGTCGCTGCCCGGATCGGCGGTGGCGCCAAAACGATGATCGCTGACTTTCAGGCCCAGCCGCATGCCATCGCCGCTGACGCGCGGCGGCACGGCATAGAAGCCGGCCTGGGCACCGATATCGAGCAGCATCGGCGCGCGATACCAATGCACCGCCAGATCGGCCGGAGCGTTGAGATACACCGCCACCTGCCGGCTTGGCCGCGCCACCTCAGCAAGTTCCGGCAGCAGCGTGCGGGTCCATGGACCCGCCGTCACCAAGACGCGGTCGGCGGCAAGCATGCGGCCATCGGCGAGCGTGACCGAACCGGCTTCGGCATCCACCGCCTGCACGCGGGTACGCGTCAGCAGCCGCAGGCCGCGATCCAGCAGATGATGCTTCAGGCTGCCGATGATTGCCTCGGCGCGCAGCAGGCCACCATGTTCGCAATAGAAGGCTTCCGCCAGGCCCTCCGCCTGTATCAGCGGAAAGCGTTCATTCAGTGTCGCCAGTGCCAGCGGTTCATGCTGGATGCCTTCCGCCTGCAGCACGGCGCGGCTCTCGGCGGCCCAGTCATCACCAGGGCCGCACAGCACCAGCGTGCCGGTTTCGATCTGCAGGCGCACGCCGAGATCGCGCCACAGCCTTTCCCAGGCATCGTAGGCGGCATGGTTCATGCGCGCATAGCCGCGCGCGCTGCCATAGGGATAGCGGATCAGGCGGTGCTGATCGACCGAACTGCCCAAGGGATTGGGCAGGGCATGCTGTTCGATCAGCGTCACCCTGGCGCTGCCACGGATCAGCGCCCAGGCCGTGCTGAGGCCCATGATGCCGCCGCCGACGATGATGATGTTCACGGCATGCTCTCCGCCACCAGTTCGGCGGCGGCGAGATCTTCCAGCGCGAAACCCACCGACTTGAACAGCGTGATCGCTTCCGGCCCGGAACGCAGCGGGCATTGATCGCGCACCAGGGCGAACAGATCGCCGCGCACCCGCTCCGGCGTCAGGACGCCACGCTCCAGCGGCTGCACGATATCGCCGGCCTCCTTCATGGCACCGGCCCTGGTATCGACATAGATTTCGGCGCGCGCCACGGCGGTATCGTCGGCCTCGCGCATCTTTGGCGTGAAGCCGCCAACCAGATCGAGATGCGCGCCCTTCTTGAGCCAGGCGCCCTGCACCAGCGGCTCATGGCTGAGCGTGGCGCAGGAAACCGTGTCGGCGACTTTCACCGCCGCTTCCAGATCCTCGATCACCTTCACCGCCGCGCCTTGCGCATTGAGGTCATCGCGTAGCGAAGCGGCCAGTTCCTCGGCACGCGCGGCGTTGCGGTTCCACAGGCTGACCTTGGTATAGCGCCGCACGGCGCAATGGGCGCGCACCAGATGCGGCGCCAGCGCACCGGCACCGACCATCAGCAGATGTGCAGCCTCGCGCCGCGCCAGATAGCCGGCGGCCAGCGCCGAGGCGCAGGCGGTACGCCGCAGCGTGAGCGCCACGCCGTCGATCACCGCCTTGGGCGCGCCGTTGCGGGCATCGAACAGCAGATAGGCACCGATCACCGAGGGCAGGCCCTGGTTCGGATTATCGGGATAGACGCTCACCGCCTTGATGCCCATATGGCGGCCGGCCTGCCAGGCCGGCATCACCAGCAGCATGCCATCGGCGCCGGATGGATTGGGGATGGTGTAATGCTGGCGCAGCGGCACGTCGCCACCAGCGCGGAAAGCCTCGCGCAACGCCTCGATCAATTCCGGGTAAGGCAGGGCTGCATGTACCGCAGCGGCATCGATCACGCGCATGGGGCTAACTGACCAGCGGCAGCGGCGGCTCGGGCGGTTTCGCAGGCAGCGCGGCGGCCGGCGGCTTGCGCCCGAGCCGGCCCAGCCATTGCGCGAAGGCGCCGAGCAGCAGCCCGGTGATGAAGGTGGCGAACACCAGCAGGTAGAGCGGCAATTCGATGGCGAAGGGCAGCGGATCGAGCGAGACGGCGACGCTCTGGCGGTTGGCGACCGCGAAAATCACCAGGATGAGCAGCAGCAGGGCGCCGAGGATGACACGCAGGAAACGCATCGCCGTACTCCTTGAACCTGGCCGCCATACGCAAAAATCGCCACCGCCATGCCCGGTGGGGCATGCCGGGCGATGTGGCTTAGGCTTCGGCGGCCTTCGCCGCGGCGGCCTGAGCCTGAGCCTGGGCCTTGGCGGCGAGGTTGAGCTTCTGGCGCAATTCCTTGCCGGTCTTGAAGAACGGCACATACTTTTCCGCCACATCGACGGCGGTGCCGGTGCGTGGGTTGCGACCCGTGCGGGCCGGCCTGCACTTTACCGAAAAGGCGCCAAAACCGCGCAATTCCACTCTGTCGCCACGCGCCAGGGCATTCGCAATCTCATCGAAAATCGTACCGACGATGCGCTCGATATCGCGCTGCGTCAGATGCTGATTGCCCTCGGCCAAACGATTGATCAATTCAGATTTTATCATCGGCTATTCCCTGCGCTTTCGCCGGGGTGCCCCCCTCTTGCCTAGTCAGGGTGCCAAACCGAAACCAGTCCGTCAAGCCTAAGCCGTTCGGTTAAAAGGGTTTTTCCAAAGAGCGCGTTGGCGGTGCTGCCGAACAGTTCGGCCATCATGGAGACCGGCGGCTCGGCCGGCACTTCCCGCACCGGCAGGGCGGTCGGGATTCCATGGGTGCGGGCCAGCCAGCGCCGCGCTTCCGGCTCGGCGCCCAGTTCGTCGATCAACTTGAGATTGAAGGCAGCACGCCCGGAATAGACCCGGCCATCGGCCAGCCGGGCCGCCTCGGCACGGTCCAGCTTGCGCCGCGCCGCCACCAGGTCGACGAACCATTCATGGGTTTCCATCACCATGCGGCGGAGCTGTTCGCGGCCGGCCGGCGACAGCGGCTTGATCGGCGAGGGCTCATCCTTCAAGGCGCCCGAGGCGATGCTTTCGGCGCCGACGCCGATCTTCTCCAGCAGCTTGGAAAACTCCGCGCTCTGGAACAGCACGCCGATGGAACCGGTGAGCGAGGTTTCGCGCGCCACCACATGATCGGCGGCGATTGCCGCCATATAGCCGGCCGAGGCGCCGAGCGTGCCGATCACCGCCACCACCGGTTTCTGCTCCGCCACATTGCGCAAGGCGGCATAGAGCGCCTCGCCGCCATAGGTGGAACCGCCGGGCGAATTGATCTGCACGATCAGGGCATGGGTGTTGTCGTTCTTCGCCACCTTCTCAAGCTGCTCGGCCCAGAAGGCATTCTGCGCGATGACGCCATTGATCTCGATGCGGGCGACATGGGCGCGGTTGCGCTCCAGCAGATTGCCGGGATCGAGGCGGTAGAAGACGCCGAGGCCGAGGGCCAGCACGGCTACGACAGCAACCAGACGCCACCAGAAAACCTTGCGGCTCAGGCGGCGACGTTCCAGCAGGGCATCGATATCCAGCGACATGGATGGATTTTACGCGAGGTAGCGCCGCAGGGCTAGGCGCGGGGAAGGTCCAGCATCCCAACATTGTCATCCCCGCAAAAGCGGGTATCCCATTTCCTCACCACATAAATGGGCTGCATGAATGGTACCCTCGCTTTCGCGAGGGTGACAAAAAGTGCGTTAATTTTCAGCCGAAAATGCGGCCAATTTACCGCCCAGCCCTTTACCGCCCCACGGCGGCGCGCTTCGGCGCACCGGGGGAATTGGCGGCCTGCGGCACGGCGTTGGCATCGGGATCGCGCAGCACATAGCCGCGGCCCCATACCGTTTCGATGTAATTGTCGCCCGAGGTGGCGGAAGCGATCTTCTTGCGCAGCTTGCAGATGAAAACGTCGATGATCTTGAGTTCCGGCTCATCCATGCCGCCATACAGATGATTGAGGAACATCTCCTTGGTCAGCGTGGTGCCCTTGCGCAAGCTGAGCAGTTCCAGCATGGCGTATTCCTTGCCGGTGAGATGCAGGCGCTGGCCGCCCACTTCCACCGACTTGGAATCCAGATTGACCAGCAGCTTGCCGGTCTGGATCGAGCTTTGCGCATGGCCCTTGGCGCGGCGCACGATGGCGTTGATGCGCGCCACCAGCTCATCCTTGTTGAACGGCTTGGTGAGGTAGTCATCGGCGCCGAAGCCGAGGCCCTTCACCTTCTTGTCCGGTTCGCCCATGCCCGAAAGGATCAGGATCGGCGTCGAGACCTTGGCCGCCCGCAGCTTCTTCAGCACGTCATAGCCGTGCATGTCGGGCAGGTTGAGGTCGAGAATGATGATGTCGTAGTCGTAGAGCTTGCCGAGATCGAGGCCTTCCTCGCCATACTCGGTCTTGTAGACGTTGAAGCCCTCATGGCCGAGCATCAGTTCGATGCTCTTGGCGGTAGCGGCGTCGTCTTCGATCAGCAATACGCGCATGGCAGCCCCCTTCGGCAGGTACCGCGTGATTTGGCCCGGTTTTTGGCTGGAACCCCGGCGATTCGCGGTAGTTTACCATTCTTAATAAATAAAGTTAACGAATTCTTACCCCGGCGGAAGTTCCGTTAACTATTTACCACCGCTTAAAGATTTGCCTGCTAGGCTGGGTTCTTCTCCCAGGAGTTACGCTGCCGATGCAAAGCCTGCTGATGGATCTCGACCGCATCAAGGACATGACCTTCACCGGCCGTGTGGTCTCGATTCAAGGGTTGCTGGTCGAGGTCGCCGGAGTCGAACGCTACCTTTCCATCGGCTCCCGCGTCCGCCTGCTGGCGCGCGACAACCGCGTGGTGGAAGGCGAGGTGGTCGGCTTCCGCCAGAACCGCGCCCTGCTGATGCCCTATGGCTCGCTGGAAGGCGTCGGCCTGGGCACCCGCGCCGTGGTGGCCGAGGAGCAGCCGGTGGTCTATCCCGATGTGAGCTGGCTTGGCCGCGTCATCGACGGCCAGGGCCGCCCGCTGGATGGCGGCCCGCCGCTGAGCAACGGCCTGCGGCCGTATCCGTTGCGCAACAACCCGCCGCCGGCCAATTCGCGCCGCCGCGTCGGCCCCAAGATCGATCTCGGCATCCGCTCGATCAACACCTTCATCTCCTGCTGCCGTGGCCAGCGCATGGGCATCTTCGCCGGTTCCGGCGTCGGCAAATCCGTGCTGCTGTCGATGATGGCGCGCTACACCGAAGCCGATGTCAACGTGGTCGGCCTGATCGGCGAACGCGGCCGCGAGGTGCAGGAATTCATCGAGGATGATCTCGGCCCCGCCGGTCTCGCCCGCACCGTGGTGGTGGTGGCGACGTCTGACGAAAGCGCCCTGGTGCGCCGCCAGGCGGCCTATATGACCCTGACGCTGGCGGAATTCTTCCGCGACCTGGGCCTGCAGGTGCTGTGCCTGATGGATTCGGTGACGCGCTTTGCCATGGCGCAGCGCGAGATCGGCCTTTCCGGCGGCGAACCACCCACCACCAAGGGCTATCCGCCAACCGCGTTCGCTGAATTGCCGCGCCTGCTGGAGCGCGCCGGCCCCGGCACCGGCGAAGGCAGCATCACCGGGCTGTTCACCGTGCTGGTGGATGGCGACGACCATAACGAACCGATCGCCGACGCCGTGCGCGGTATTCTCGACGGCCATATCGTGATGGAGCGCCGCATCGCCGAGCGTGGCCGCTATCCCGCCATCAACATCCTGCGCTCGATCTCGCGTACCATGCCGGGCTGCAACTCGGCGGCCGAGAATGAACTGGTGAACCGCGCGCGGCAGATGATGGCGGCCTATGAGGACATGGCGGAGCTGATCCGGCTCGGTGCCTACCGCATGGGCTCCGATCCGCGCGTGGATGAATCGATCCGCTACCAGCCGGCGCTGGAAGCCTTCCTCAAGCAGCTCAAGACCGAACGCGCCGATCTGGCTTCCTGCTATATGGGCCTGGCCGATATCTTCGCCGCTGGCGATGCCCAGGCGATGCGTTAGGAGTGCGGTGAATCATGCGCGGGCTTGATGGACTGATCCGGCTGTGGAAGTGGCGCCTTGATGAGAAGCGCCGCGTGGTGGTTGACCTGGAAGTGCTGCGCGCCGAACTGGAGCGCCAGATGACGGCGCTGGATGACGAACTGGAGCATGAGCGCCGGGTTGCCGCGCAATCGCTGGAAGGCGGCATGGCCTTCACGCCCTATCGCCGGGTGAACCGCGAGAAGATGGACCGCCTGCTGGCTTCGCGCGAGGAAGTGCAGGACAAGATCACCGCCGCGCAGGAAGAAGTGAACGACGCCTTCCGCGAATTGAAGAAATACGAGCTGGTGAAGGAAAACCGCCTGGCGCAGAAGGCCCGCGAACAGGCCGCCGCCGAACAGGCGGAGCTCGATGAAGCCGGCCTGCAAGGCTTCCTGCGCCAGAATCAGCCCGAACCCAATCTTTAGAGCATAGCGGCATCCGGTTTTTTCCTTGCCGAATCCCGGCTGGCGCCATATTGTACCGATAGGTACAATACACACCGGACTCCACTGCCATGACCGCGCCTGCCAGCCGCCCGCCGCTGCCGCCCTTCACCGCCGAGAGTGCCGCGCAGAAGGCCCGCATGGCGGAGGATGCCTGGAACAGCCGCGATGCCGCCCGCGTCGCGCTGGCCTATACCGAAGATAGCTGGTGGCGCAACCGCGCCGAATTCATCCAGGGCCGGGACGCCATCCGCGCTTTCCTGGAGCGCAAATGGCAGCGCGAACTGGATTACCGCCTGATCAAGCAGGTCTGGGCCTTCACCGGCAACCGCATCGCGGCGCGCTTTGCCTATGAATGGCATGACGATAGCGGCCAGTGGTATCGCAGCCATGGCAACGAGCAATGGGAATTCGACGAGCATGGCCTGATGCGGCGGCGCGAAGCCAGCATCAATGACACGCGCATCACTTCGGCCGAGCGCAAATTCCTCTGGCCGCGCGGTGCCAATGGCGACCGCCGCCCGGACGATCACCCATCCTTGAGTGACCTTGGTTTGTAATGCCCGCCGCCATCGTCACGCGCGAGGAAGCCCTGGCCCGCATCGCCGAGTGTTTCCGCAGCCTCGGCTATGAAGGCGCCAGTCTGAGCGCCCTCACTGAAGCCAGCGGCCTGGGCAAGGGCAGCCTGTATAACTACTTTCCCGGCGGCAAGGAGCAGATGGCAGCAGAAGTGCTGGCCCATATCGATGCCTGGTTCGAGGCCGAGGTCTTTGCCCCGCTGCGCAAAAGCGGCGATGCCCATGCGGCAATAGCCGCGATGTTCGAGGCGACGGAACGCTATTTCCATGGCGGCGGCCGCGTCTGCCTGGTGGGCGTATTCGCCCTGGATGCGACGCGCGACCGTTTCGCCGCTGCCGTGCAGAGCTATTTCACGCGCTGGGTGCAGGCCCTGGCCCGGGCGCTGAAACGCGGCGGTGTGCCGGAACCGCGCGCCCGGGCCGAGGACATTGTCGCCGGCATCCAGGGTGCGCTGACACTGGCGCGGGCGCTGAATGAACCGGCACTGCTCCGCCGCCGGCTTCACGAAATGCGGAAACAGATCGATCAAGCCTTGCCTGCCGCGAGGTAAGCCGGCCTAAACTCCCGCCAGCATCCTGGGGGAGAGAAACATGGCGGACCTGATCCTGCATCATTACGGCACTTCGCCGTTTTCCGAGAAAGTGCGCATCGCCTTTGGCATCAAGCGCCTGGCCTGGCGCTCGGTGACCATCCCGGTGATCATGCCGAAGCCGGAACTGATGCCGCTGACCGGCGGCTACCGCAAGACGCCGGTATTGCAGATCGGCGCCGATATCTACTGCGACAGCCAGGTGATCCTGCGCGAACTCGACCGCCGCCGGCCCGAACCTTCGCTGGGCACCGGCACATTGGCCGAGGGCTTCGCCTTCTGGGCTGATCATCCGCTGTTCAGCGCCGCCGTTGCCACCGCCTTCGGCACCATGGGCGAACACCTGCCCGATGCCTTCTTCGCCGACCGCGCGGCTTTCTCGGGCCGCGCCATGGACCGCACCAAACTCAAGCTGCAGTCCGCCGTGATGCAGGGGCCGCTGCGCGCCCATCTGCACTGGGCCGAGCAGAGTTTGAGCGATGGCCGCCGCTTCCTGCTCGGCGATGCCCCGGGCCTTGCCGATCTGGCGCTGTATCATCCGGTGTGGTTCGTGCGCGACCGCGCCAAGAGCACGGCGCTGGCCGATTTCACCGCGCTCAATGCCTGGGCCAACCGCATGGCGGCTTTCGGCCATGGCGAGAAAAGCGAGATGACCGGCGCGGAAGCCCTGACTGTGGCGCGTGAAGCCGAACCGGCGGCAGAGGCGCGCGGCGTGGCGGCGAATGCCCTCGGGCTGCAAGCCGGCCAGCGCGTTTCCGTCACGCCCGACGATACCGGCCGCGACCCGACTGTGGGCGACCTGGTGGCGCTGGATGCGCAGACCATCGTGATCCGCCGCGAGGCGCCAGAATCTGGCGCCGTGCATGTACATTTCCCCCGCGCCGGCTTTATCCTGGTGCCGGCACAATAAGAAAAGCACCGGAGAGGAAACATGGCCCGCCTGGAAGTGTTCTACGACGTATCGAGTCCCTGGACCTATCTCTGCTTCCACAATATCCAGCCGATGGCCGAGCGCCTGGGCGAGCAGATCGAGTGGAAGCCGATCCTGGTCGGCGGCGTGTTCAATGCGGTGAATCCTTCCGTCTATGCCAGCCGCGAGAATCCGGTGCCGGCGAAAATGAATTATACGCTCAAAGATATGCAGGACTGGGCGCGCCATAGCGGCATCAAGATCAAGTTTCCGCCCAGCGTGTTTCCGGTAAACAGCGTGAAGGCGATGCGCGGCTGCATCTGGGCCGAAAGTCAGGGCAAGCAGGCAGCATTAGCGCGGGCCTGTTTCGAACTCTACTGGGGCGAAGACAAGGATATCAGCCAGGATGCGGTGCTGGCTGAAGCCTGCAAGCGCGCCGGCCTGGATGCGGCCGCTTTCGCGCAAGCGGTGAATGACCCGGAGATCAAGTCCGAACTGAAAGCCAATACCGACGAGGTGATCTCGCGCGGCGGCTTCGGCTCGCCGACCATCTTCGTCGACGGCCACGACATGTATTTCGGCAATGACCGCCTGCCGCTGATCGAGGCGGCGCTGAAACGCTAGGCTTAGGCGCGACGGAGCAGCAACCCGCCGCCAGCCTGCCACAATGCCTGCAACGAGAAGCCGATGAACATGACGCCGGTGGCGCGCGTGATCAGCAAGGCGTGGCGCGCATAGAGCCGCCGCACCGGACCGAGGCCGATGATGGCGATCAGGATCAGGTCGGCGGCGATGAAGCCGAAGAAGGCGGCGCCGAGCAGCAAAGGCAGGTTGCTCCAGGTAAGCTGCGCTGCCTGGCCCGAAAGCAGGGCCGTGAACATGGCAACGCTGACCGGATAGCCTTTCGGATTGGTGAGGCCGAAGGCGATGCCGCGCAGCAGGGGCCGCCCGACCTTGAGATCGACCTCGCCGCTCTCACTGGCCTTGGCGCGCACCGCCTTCCAGCCGAGCCAGAACAGATAGACGCCGCAGACCAGGCCGAGCAGATCGAAGGCCAGTCGCCCGAGCGAGGCCGAGCCGACGATGGCGGTGAGCGCCAGGCTGGCCCAGACGATATCGCCGGCCAGATGCCCGGTAACGAAATTCAAGCCGGGACGGCGGCCTTGTGCGGCGACGATGCCGAGCAGGGCGAGAAAGGCCGGACCCGGCATCAGCACATAGGCGGCACCGGCGAGGAAGGTGGCGAGCAGCAGCATGACATCCATGGCCCAAGCCTAGCGGATGGCATCCCCGGGGCGGAAGGCTTAGATTGTCGCCATGCAATCGCTTCGATTCTTCACCCTGGCCGCGATCATCGCCCTGCTGTCCGCGATCCTCGCCCTGGGCCTGACCGGCGGCGCCCGGGCGCAGGAAACCGTTCAGTTCAGTTCCGCCGATGGCCGCACGCAGTTGATCGGCTATTTCTTCCTGCCGGCGAAGCTTTCCTCGGCACGCCCGGCCATCGTGCTGATGCATGGCCGCGCCGGCGCCTATTCCTCCCTGGCGAAAGGCAGCTACACCGCCGCCACGCTGTCGCAGCGCCACCGCGCCTGGGCGAGCTATTGGGCGGCGAACGGCTTCGCTGCCCTGCTGGTGGATGGCTTCGGGCCGCGCGGCTATCCGGCGGGCTTTGGACGCAACAGCTACAAGGACCGGCCGGACGAACTGGATGAAACCGTGGCACGGCCGCAGGATGCCTATGGCGCGCTGGCCTATCTGCGCGGCCGGCCGGAAGTGGATGCGGCGCGGGTCGGCCTGATGGGCTGGTCGAATGGCGGCAGCGCGACCCTTGCGGCACTGATGCAGAACGCGCCGGGCAGCGACTACGCCCCCCTGGGTGGTCTGCATTTCCAGGCCGGTCTGGCGCTCTATCCCGGCTGCACGCTGAAGGAAAAGGTGAAAGCCGGCCTGAAAAGCAGCGCGCCGATCCGCGTGCTGGCGGCATCGGATGATGATGAAGTGTCGCCGAAAATCTGCGAGACCCTGACCCGCCGCAGCCGCGAGAGCGGCACGGATATCGCCATCACCATCTATCCCGGCGCGATGCACAGTTTCGATGATCCCGGCAAGGAGCGGCAGAGCCATGCGCCGAACCGCGCCGCCACCGAGGATGCCTACCGCCAGGCCATCGCCTTCTTTTCCGAGAAGCTGAAGCCATGAGCGTGGCCCTGATCGCCATACCCGATTGGGAGGAAGGTGCTGCGAACTGGATCGAAACCATCCGCCGCATGCATGATCCGCAGCATGGCGCCGTGGCGGCCCACGTCACCCTGGTGTTTCCCAGCGAGGAAATCAGCGAAGGCACGCTGAATGCCGCCGCTTCCATCCTGGCTTCCAGCTTCCAGCCGTTCGATATCGCCTGCGACCGGCTGAGCTGGTTCACCGATCCGCGCGGCGGCAAATATCCCAATCTGGTCTACCTGCATCCCGATGCCGCCAGCGCCTGGACCTTGGGCGAGATGCGCCAGCAATTGCCGCAGCAGGGCGAATTCGAGCCGCATGTGACGCTGTCGCGCTTCGGCGCGGTGTTTTCCGCCAAGGCTTTCCTGCGCCAGGTCGGCGAGGATGTGAACCCGCCGGCAAAGGGCCGCATCGCCGCACTGGACATGCTGCGCATCGAGCATGGCAATGTGCGGATGCTGCGGCGCTATGAGCTGAAGGGCTGATGGTACCCATCACTGTCATGCCGGCGCCCCCTTCGGGCCTGTGCGCGCGGGAATGACAAGAAATAGCTAGAAACCGGTGCTACGGCGTTTCCAGCGGATGCGCCTTGAAGGCCGGCAGCGCCTCGCAGGCAGTCGCCAGGGCTTCCAGATTGGGATAAACGCCGGGCGGCAGCAATTCCGGCTGCATCACGCGCAGGAAGCTGACCGTGACGCCCACCGTGACATCGGCCATGGAAAAATGCTCGCCCATCAGCCAGGGATGCGGCTGCACGGCTTCCAGCGCCCTGAGGCCGCCGGTGGCCTGGGACAGCAGCAATTGCCGCCATGGCTCATGCACCTTTTCCGCCGGGCGGCGGCGCACTTCGTAGATCGCCGCCACCGCCTTATCCAGCACGCCGGCACCCCAGGCCATCAGCCGCAGGCAGTCGCGGCGCGGCTTGCCATGCGGCGGCACCAGGGTTTTCGGCCCGGCCAGCTCCATCAGGTAATCGAGGATCGCGGCGGACTCGATCAGGGTTTCGCTGGCCGAGATCTGCAAGGCCGGCACGCGGCCGACGGGATTGATGCTGAGGCCGCGCTGCGGATCGGCGGTGACCGAGAGATATTCGCGCTCATGCGGAATATCGAGCAGGGTGAGCGCGATAGCCACCCGGCGCGTATAGGGGGAGAGATTACGGCCGATCAGTTTCATGGTCGTCATTGCAATCCCTCCCCCTGATGTAACGCAGGGCGAGTGTAGCCGGAAGCGGCTTACGCCGCCAGCTTGTCCAGCTCCCCGTCGGCCTTAGGCCGCCAGCTTATCCAGCTCCTTGAGCAGCGCATCACCCATGCCGGTGGTGCCGACCTTGGTCGAACCGCCGCCGAGATCAGCAGTGCGCACGCCGGCCTTGAGCACGGCTTCGGCTGCCTGGTCGATCAGGTCGGCATCCTCGCCGAGATCGTAGGCATAGCGCAGAGCCATCGAGAAGCTCTGGATTGTGGCGAGCGGATTGGCGATGCCCTTGCCCATGATATCCGGGGCCGAGCCATGCACCGGCTCGAACAGCGCCATGCGGCGGCCGGTGGCCGGATCGGCAGCGCCGATCGAGGCCGAGGGTAGCATGCCGAGCGAACCGGTGAGCATGGCGGCGGCATCAGACAGGATGTCGCCGAACAGGTTGTCTGTCACCATGACATCGAACTGCTTCGGCGCGCGCACCAGCTGCATGGCGCCGTTATCGGCATACATGTGCTCAAGCTGCACGTCCTTGTACTTTTCCTGGTGCAGCTTGGTGACTTCCTCGCGCCACAGCACGCCGGATTCCATCACGTTGGCCTTCTCCAGCGAAGTGACCTTGTTGCCGCGCTTCTGCGCCAGTTCGAAGGCAACAGCGGCGACGCGGCGGATTTCCGACGTCGTGTAGACCTGGGTGTTGATGCCGCGGCGTTCGCCGTTCGGCAGCGTCTCGATGCCGCGCGGCTGGCCGAAATAGACGCCGCCGGTGAGTTCGCGCACGATCATGATATCCAGGCCCTGCACGATTTCCGGCTTCAGCGTGCTGGCTTCCACCAGGGCATCGAAGCACTTGGCCGGGCGCAGGTTGGCGAACAGGTCCATTTCCTTGCGCAGGCGCAGCAGGCCGCGCTCCGGCTTCTGCTCGAAGGGCAGGTTGTCCCATTTCGGGCCGCCGACGGCGCCGAGCAGCACCACGCCGCAATCCAGCGCGGTCTGCATCGTCTTGTCGGCCAGCGGCGTGCCATGCTTGTCGTAGGCCGAGCCGCCGACGAGGTCTTCCTTCACATCGAAGGAAACATGGCGGCGCTTGTCCATCCACTCGATGACGCGGCGCACTTCACCCATCACTTCGGGCCCGATCCCGTCGCCGGGCAGCATCAGCATGGTACGATTGGACATGGAACTTCCTCTCACTGTTGCGTCACCCCCGCGCAAGCGGGGGTCCCATTAATGGGATGCCGGCTTGCGCCGGCATGACCTAAGGGATGGTGTTGAATCAGGCGGTGCGGCCGGCCTGGGCATAGCGCCAGGGCTGGGACGCGCGCTGGCGGGTTTCGAAATCGTCGATATTGGCCTTCTTCTCCAGCGTCAGGCCGATATTGTCGAGGCCGTTGAGCAGGCAATGCTTCTTGAAGGCATCGATCTCGAACTTGATCACATCGCCATCCGGCCGGGTGATCTCCTGCTTTTCCAGATCGACGGTGAAGCGGGCATTCTGGCCGCGCTTGGCATCGTCCATCAGCTTGTCCACATCGGCCTGCGGCAGCTTGATCGGCAGGATGCCGTTCTGGAAGCAGTTGTTGTGGAAGATATCGGCGAAGCTGGTGGAAATGACACAGCGGATGCCCTGGTCGAGCAGGGCCCAGGGGGCATGCTCGCGCGAGGAACCGCAGCCGAAATTATCGCCGGCAACCAGAATCTGGGCGCCCTTGTATTGCGGCTGGTTCATGAAGAAATCGGGATTCGGCTTGCCGTTCGCATCCTCGCGGAGTTCGAAGAACAGGCCGCGCGCTAGGCCGGTGCGCTCCACGGTTTTCAGGAACTGCTTCGGGATGATCATGTCGGTATCGACATTGATCATCGGCAGCGGCGCGGCAACAGCGGTCAGAGTGGTGAACTTGTCCATGAGCTTCTCTCCCCTTACAGGCTGCGCACGTCGGCGAGGCGACCGGTGACGGCAGCCGCCGCGGCCATGGCCGGGCTCATCAGATGGGTGCGGCCACGCGGACCCTGGCGGCCCTCGAAATTGCGGTTCGAGGTCGAGGCGCAGCGTTCGCCCGGCTCCAGCCGGTCGGCATTCATCGCCAGGCACATCGAGCAGCCCGGTTCGCGCCATTCGAAGCCGGCCGCCGTGAAGATCTTGTCGAGACCTTCTTCCTCGGCCTGATGCTTCACCAGGCCGGAGCCCGGCACCACCATGGCCTGCACGCCGGCGGCGACCTGGCGGCCCTTGGCGATGGCGGCGGCGGCGCGCAGATCCTCGATGCGGCCATTGGTGCAGGAGCCGATAAAGACGCGCTGCACCGGCACGGTATCCAGCTTCTCGCCGGCCTTGAGGCCCATGTAATCCAGGGCGCGTAGCAGGGCACCGCGCTTGGCCTCATCGGCCACATCGGCCGGGTTCGGCACGAAGCCGGTGATCGGCGCCACATCCTGCGGGCTGGTGCCCCAGGTGACATGCGGCACGATATCCTCAGCCTTGAGGAACACCTCGGTATCGTATTTCGCGCCCGGATCGGAGGGCAGCGTTTTCCACCAGGCCAGAGCCTGTTCCCAGGCGGCGCCCTTGGGCGCATGCGGCCGGCCCTTGAGGTATTCGAAAGTGGTCTCGTCCGGCGCGATCAGGCCGGCGCGGGCGCCCGCCTCGATCGACATGTTGCACACTGTCATGCGGCCTTCCATGGACAGGCCACGGATCGCGCTGCCGGTATATTCCATCACATAGCCGGTGCCGCCGGCGGTGCCGATCTTGCCGATCACCGCCAGGATGATGTCCTTCGCCGTCACGCCCGGCCCGAGCTGGCCGTCGATGTCGATACGCATGTTCTTGGCGTATTTCTGCGGCAGGGTCTGGGTTGCCAGCACATGCTCGACTTCCGAGGTGCCGATGCCGAAGGCCAGGCTGCCGAAGGCGCCATGGGTGGCGGTGTGGCTGTCGCCGCACACAATGGTCATGCCCGGCTGGGTGAAGCCCTGTTCCGGGCCGACGATATGCACCACACCCTGGTTGATGTCGTTCATGGAATAGTAAACGACGCCAAAATCCTTGGCATTCTTGTCCAGGGTCTCGACCTGGATGCGCGACTCCTCGTCGGCGATCACACCCGTAAGGCGATCCGGCGTGGTCGGCACGTTATGGTCCGGCACCGCCACGGTGGCATCCGGGCGGCGCACCTTGCGGCCCGAGGCGCGCAGGCCGGCAAAGGCCTGCGGGCTGGTCACTTCATGCACCAGATGCAGGTCGATATAGATCAGGTCCTCGGCGACCAGATGGGATTCCCAGATTTTGTCGTACAGCGTGCGGGGCGCGGTCATGGCTTTGTCCGTCGGTTCCGTGGGGCGTTTCCGTGATGGCCGGGGATTGAACTGGACTAAGCGGCTGGCCGCAAGGGCTTTCGGGGATTTCGGGGTCGAATTAAGATCAAGCCGGAAACGAGGAAAACTCATGCCCGCCCCCGAACCCGTCGCCGCCAGCACAAAGGACACCCCGGCACCGCCGCCCGCCGGCGTTGCCAGCCGCCGGCTGCTGCCGCTGAACGCGCTGAAAGCCTTCGAGGCCGCCGGGCGCCACCTGAATTTCACCGCCGCCGCCGAGGAACTCTCGGTCACGCTCTCGGCCATCAGCCACCAGATCCGCCAGCTGGAAGAACTGCTCGGCGTGCCGCTGTTCAACCGCACCCGCAAAGGCCTGGTGCTGTCGCCGGAAGGCCAGTTGATCCTGCCGGACGTGCAGCAGGGCTTCGACCACTTGGCCCATGCCCTGGCGCGGCTGGAAGCGCGGCGCGGCGAAGGCCCGCTCACCATCAGCATGTTCTCCACCGTGGCGATGCGCTGGTTCATCCCGCGCCTGCCGCGCTTCCAGGCCCGGCACCCGGATATCGACGTACGCATCACCACCTCGATGAAGCCGGTAGACCTGGAGCGCGAGGGGCTGGATTGCGCCATCCGCTATGGCAATGGCGACTGGCCCGGCCTGCATGCGACCCGGCTGTTTGCCGAGGAACTGGCCGTGGTGGCGCATCCCGACCTGGCAAAAAGCATCAAGCAGCCCGCCGACCTGGTGGGCCACAAGCTGCTCCATTCGCAGAACCGCTTCGAGCATTGGCGCATCTGGTTGATCGCTATGGGCGTGACCGAGGTGGACCCCACCATCGGCACGGTATTCGAGACCCGCAGCTTCACCATCCAGGCCGCCGTGCAGGGCATGGGCGTGGCGGTGATGGACCCGGCCTTCGTTGCCGACGAGATCAAGGCCGGCCGGCTGGTGCGGCTGTTCGACAAAACCCTGCCGGTGCGCGGCGCCTATTGGCTGGTCTGCCTGGAACACATGGCAGAGGCCGCACGCATCAAGCTGCTGCGCGACTGGCTGATCGAGGAAGTATCCGCACCATGAAATTGCCGCGCGCCATCCTGTTCGACATGGACGACACAATCCTCTCTGCCTATGGCGAGCCGGAAAAGGCCTGGCAGGCGGTGGCCGGCGAATTCGCCGCTGAGATGGATGGCCTGTCCATGCAGCAGCTGGCCGATGCGGTGACCGATTTCGGCCGCCGCTTCTGGAGCGACCGTTCCATGCACAAGCATTGGCGGCTGAACCTGGAGGAAGCACGCCACAGGATTGTGGCCGGTGCGCTGAGCGAACTGGCGGCACGCGGCAGCAGCGTACCCGATGCCGAGCTGGCCGGCCGCATCGCCGAACGCTACACGGCCTATCGCCAGGAAAAGATGCATCTGTTTCCCGGCGTTGAGGAAACCCTGGCGCATTTCAAGACCGCTGGCGTGAAGCTGGCGCTGATCACCAATGGCGCGGCGCATACCCAGCGCGCGAAAGTCACCCGCTTCGCCCTGGAGCAGCATTTCGAGCATATCCAGATCGAAGGCGAACACGGGTTCGGCAAGCCCGAGGAAGCAGCCTACCGCCATGCGCTTGGCGTGCTCGGCGTCGAGGCCACTGAGACATGGATGGTCGGTGACAACCTGGAATGGGAAGTGGAAGTGCCGCAGGGCTTCGGCATGCGCGGCATCTGGTGCGATGCCTATGCCCAGGGCCTGCCGGCCAACAGCCCGGTGAAGCCGGACAAGATCATCCACCGCCTGCCGGAATTGCTGAGCGAGGAAGCGGCATGACACACGAGCATGATCACGATCACGATCACGACCATGATCACCACGATCATCATCACGGCCACCATCACGATCATGACCACAGCGACGTTCCCTCTGATCCGGCTTTGCGGGTCAAGGCGCTGGAAACCCTGCTGACCCGCAAGGGGCTGGTGGATGGCGCCGCGCTGGATGTCTATATCGACACCTACGAAACCAAGATCGGTCCGCGCAACGGCGCCCATGTGGTGGCCAAGGCGTGGAGCGATCCGGGCTTCATGCAGGCTTTGCGCGAGGATGCCACGGCGGCGATTGCCAGCCTTGGCTATACCGGGCGCCAGGGCGAGCATATGGTGATCGTGGAAAACACGCCCGAGATTCATAACCTCGTCGTCTGCACGCTCTGCTCCTGCTATCCGTGGAGCGTTCTGGGCTTGCCGCCGGTCTGGTACAAATCGGATTCCTACCGCGCCCGCGCCGTGCTCGATCCGCGCGGCGTATTGCAGGAGTTTGACCTGGAATTACCGGATGCGAAGAAAATCGCCGTGTGGGATTCCACCGCCGAGATCCGCTACCTGGTGATTCCAGAGCGGCCCCAAGGCACGGAAGGCTGGAGCGAGGCACAGCTTGCCGACCTGGTAACGCGCGACAGCATGATCGGCACCGGTGTTGCCACGCAACCCGGAGCAAGGGGTGCGGCATGAACGGCGTGCATGACATGGGCGGCATGGAAGGCTTCGGGCCTTTGCCGCTTGAGCAGAACGAACCTATCTTCCATGGCGACTGGGAGAAGCGCGCCCTGGCGCTCACGCTCGCTACCGGCAGCCTGGGCCAATGGAATATCGATGCCTCGCGCCATGCCCGCGAGCGCAGCCCCGCGCGCACCTATATCCGCGAGACCTATTACGAACGCTGGATGAGCGGCCTGGAGCGGCTGCTGGTGGAGCGCGGCCTGCTGAGCGAGGCCGAGCTGAAAAGCGGCGAGCCGGAAGGCCGGACCGCGCTTAAGCCGGTGCAGCCGGAAGCCGTGCCCGGCATCCTGGCGCGCGGCGGGCCGACCTTGCGCGCCACCGGCAAGCCGGCGCGGTTCCAGATTGGCCAGCGCGTGCGGGCGCTGAATATCCATCCCGTGGGCCATACCCGGCTGCCGCGCTATCTGCGCGGCAAAATCGGTGTGATCGGCATGGATCACGGCCTGCATGTGTTTGCCGACAGCAACGCGCATTTCCACGGCGAGGATGCGCAGCATCTCTACAACGTGGTGTTCGATGTCGCCGAGGTATTCGGCCCGGCGGCGCGCTATCAGGGTGAAATCCGCGCCGACCTGTGGGATGCGCATCTCGAAGCCGCGCCATGAAGCCGTCTGATCTTGATCTCACTGCCCTCGGCCCGCTGCCGCTGGACAATGCCGGTGCGCCGGTCTTTGCCGAACCATGGCAAGCGGCGGCTTTCGCGCTGACCCTGCGGCTGCATGAGACCGGCGCCTTTGCCTGGAGCGAATGGGCCGAGGCGCTGGGCCGCGAACTCAGCGCCAGCCGCGCCGATTGCGGCCCCAATGACGGTGGCGCCTATTACGAACGCTGGCTTGCCGCCTTGCAGGCTCTGCTCGCCGCCAAGGGCATCGTGTCGGCGGATGAACTGCTGACCATGCGCGATGCCTGGGCCGATGCCTATGCCCATACCCCGCATGGCCAGCCGGTGCATCTGCGCAGCTAACTCCGCGCGGCGATATAGCGCCGCTCCTGGGTCTGGCCGCCATAGCCATAGGCGAAGCCCTGGGCCTCATGCACATGCACATAGCTTTCGGCATGCAGCGGCCCGAGCAGCGTGCCGAATTCGGCATAGGCCGCTGCGACGAAGGCCGCCATCTCATCCTTGGTGTTGGTGCCGGTGGTAATGCGGATATCGAGGAAGAAGCTGGCGAGGCCGGCCTCTGCCAGCGACTGCCCGGCGATATACCAATCGGCGGCGGCAACTTGCTGCACCGCTACCGCCGTCACCTCCGGCTGCTTGCCAAGCTTCTCCTGCGCTAGCCGGGTGCTGAGCGCGGCAATCCAGCGCGACAGGTCGCTGGCGGGATTGGGCGTTGAATAGCTCACTTGGATCATCGGCATTGTATTTCTCCTGCACCGGGCTTGATTGCCCGTTGCCAAGAGAGGTAGCGCCGGCAGCATGATTTTAATATGCTATGATATTCTATATCTATGATAATGAACTGTTATGAATAGCCCAAGCCTGGATATCGATGCCCTGCGCGCCCTGGTACTGCTGGCCGAGCATCGCAGCTTCACCCGCGCCGCCGAGGCGCTGGCGGCGACCCAGGCCGCCGTGAGCCTGCGGCTGAAGCGGCTGGAAGCCAAACTCGGCCGCCGCCTGGTGGAGCGCAGCCCGCGCCATGTGGCACTGACCCGTGATGGCGAAATCCTGGTGGCGGAAGCGCGCCAGGTGCTGGCGGCGCATGACGCGGCGCTGGCCGCCCTGGGGCAAAAGCCGCTGCGGCCCTTGCGGCTGGCGATCAGCGACCAGACCCTGGGGCCGCGTCTGCCGGCTTTGCTGGCCGGGCTGCGGCGGCGCCATCCGGCTTTACGGCTGGACGTGCGGCTCGGGCTTTCGCGCGACATGGCCGAGCTGTTCGAAGCCGGCGAAGCCGATGCAGCGATCCTGCAGCATGTCGGTTCCGGGCGCGGCATGCCGAAACAGGGAGAAGTGCTGCTGCGCGACCGGCTGGCTTGGTTTGCGGCGGCGGATTTCACCTGGGCGCGGCCCGAGCCTTTGCCGCTGATCGCCCTGGCAGCGCCCTGCGGCGTGCGTGCGGCGGCGATCACGGCGCTGGAGCGCGGCCGGGTGGCCTGGCGCGAAGCTTTCACCGGCGGCGGCGTTACCGCCTTAGTGGCAGCCGTGCGGGCCGGGCTTGGCATTGCCGCCCTGCCGCGCCGGCTGGCGCCCGATGGCTTGAAGGAGTGGGAGAGCCTGCCGGCCTTGCCGGCGAGTCTGGTGGTGCTGCAAACCCGCGTCAGCGATGCAACACTGACGCGGGCGCTGCGTGATATCGGCGCGGCGATCCGCGCTGATTAGCTCAAGCCTTAGTCAGCCTTGCTGCGGCTATCCAGCGAGAACGGGCCGGCGCCATAGGCGACGATGAAAAGCAGGCCGCCGCTGATCGCCAGGTTCTTGAAGAACTGGATGCGGTTGATCATCACCTTGGCTTCTTCCATGGCCCAGAAATTATGGAAGCCGATGGCGGCACCGATGGTGAACAGCGCCAGGATCAGGGCGGCATAACGCGCCTTGAAGCCGACCAGCACGGCGGCGGCGACCAGCACTTCCACCACGATGGCGATCACCGCACCGACTTCCGGCAGCGGCAGGCCGACCGACTTGATATAGCCAACCGTACCGGCAAAGCCGGTGAGCTTGCTGATACCGGCCGGGATGAACAGCAATGCAATCAGGATGCGGCCGAGCAGCGGTGCGAATTTGTCGAGTTGAGCCATGGGTGAGAGTTCCTTTTCTTGATGCCCAAACGGAAAACGGCGGGAACCGCTTTTCTAAGCTATTCCCGCCGTCGCCTGAATTGAACAAAATTTGATACTGAAAGTAATTCGCGCCGTTAAACTTACGCCAGCGCCGCCTGTGCCTCTGCCTCGCGTGCCAGGGCGCGCTGCACCGCCGGGCGGGCGGCGACACGCTCGGCCAGACCGGCGTAATTCTTGAAAGCCGACGTATCGATCTTCAGGTGCTGGGTCCAGCGCCAGAAGACCAGCAGGTAGCCATCCACGGCGGAGAAATCGCCAAGCATGTACTGCTTGCCGTCCAGCATCTTGTCGACGATGGCGAAATTCTTGGCATTGGCCTCGGTGGCCAGCTTGACCACGTTCGGCGTCGCATCCGGCAGGTCGCAATAGCGCTGCGGGCCGAAGAAACGGCTCAAGATCGGATGGATGCCGGCGGCGCAGTAGGACAGCAGCGACAGGCCCTGCAAGGCCTGCGCGGTATTGCCCGCCGGCAGCAGCTTGGCGGCGGGATAGAGCTGCGAGAGATAGGTAATGATCGCCGGATTCTCGGTCAGCGGCAGGCCATCCACCACCAGCATCGGCACCTTGCCCTTGGGGTTGAGCGCCAGGTATTCCGGCGTCATCTGCTGGCCCTTGCGCAGCGAGATCGGCTTCGGCTCGAACTGCGCGCCGGCTTCCTCAAGCGCGATATGGCTGGCCAGCGAACAGGCGCCGGGGGCGAAATAGAAAGTGAGAGACGGCATGGGGTTTCCTCGCATTTGGCCGCGCCGCGAAAGGCGGCTGCTTGTCGGCCTGGCGAGGCTGCTATGCGGGCGGATGGATTACAAGCCGCGGCAGCGTCACAGATCTTTGATTTTCCCCAATATTTATTCGGCCGCGTCAGCCTTCGTCGTCGAAATGGACACCGTAGACGATGCGGCTGGGGGTGCCGTCGCCAAACGGCAGCAGCAGGCAGGTATATTCCACCGGGCCCTTCTCCAGCCGGCGATGGCGTTGCATCAGCATCGGCCGCTCGCCATGCAGCACCTTGGCCACCGCCTGCTCGGTATAGTGCCGCGCGGTATCGTCGGAAATGCTCGACAGCAGCCGGCCGGTGAGATCGTAGCCAAGCCGGCTGGCAATCCGGCTGCCGAACAGCCGTACCTTGAAATCGATGCCGCCATCCAGCGGTTCCATCACCACCAGGTTGCCGAGCGCGAAGCGCAGCGCGAACGGGTCGATGGCAGAGGCCGGCGGCATCACCGCGCCGTTGCGGGCGCCGCGCCAGAAATCATAGAGCTGCCGCAGCAGGGGGGCATCGAGGCGGCTGGCGTCATTGAGCCAGGTGGTGCGCACGGTAACGAACTTGTCGTCATCCTCGCGCAAAGCCGGCAGCAGCCGCATGGGGGAACCCATATCGGCCCAGAAAGCGATATTCATCGCCGCCACTTCATCCGTCATCATCACGTCGCCCTTCCCCTCAGAATGCGCGGGGAAGATGCGCCGGACGGCGGACAGGGTAAAATTACCTTCGACTAATACGCGTGATGAATCGCTAACACCCACAACCATAAATTCGATCCCGCCCCCACACCCTACCGCAGCAGCAGGTCGGAGAGTGGCGGCGCGGACAAACAAAAGCCGCCCGGATGCCAGGGAGATTCCCGGGGGCTTCCAGGCGGCTGATGCGTAACGCGGAAGGCAGACTGGCCGGGCGGAAAACCCAGCCGTCGGAGAAAACCTTAAGCCTTGGCGGCTTCGGCGTTCTCGCTGCGCTTCTCGGTGATGCGCGCCGACTTGCCGGTGCGGCCACGCAGGTAATACAGCTTGGCGCGGCGCACGTCGCCGCGGCGCACCACGGTGATCGACTCGATGCGCGGCGAGAACAGCGGGAAGATACGCTCGACGCCTTCGCCGTAGGAAATCTTGCGCACCGTGAAGTTGGAATTCACGCCGCGGTTGGAGCGGGCGATGCAGACGCCTTCATAGGCCTGCACGCGCTCGCGGCCGCCTTCGGAGACCTTCACGTTGACGCGAAGCGTGTCGCCCGGGCCGAATTCCGGTACCGCGCGCGCCGCCGCCAAGGTCTCGATCTGCTCCTTCTCGAGCTGCTGCAGAATGTTCATGGCCAAAGCCTTTCTTGTCTTACCAGTCGTTTAATACCAGTCGTTCAACCTTCACCGCCGCGCCCGGACTTGCCGAAGCGGCGATAGCTCTCCCACAGATCCAGGCGGCGTTCGGCGGTGATCTGTTCCGCCATCGCGCGCCGCCAGGCTGCGATCTTCTCATGGTGGCCCGACAGCAGCACTTCCGGCACTGCCCGGCCTTCCCACTCAATCGGCCGCGTATACTGGGGATATTCCAGCAGACCGGCCGAGAAACTCTCTTCGGTGGCCGATGCCTGCTCGCCCATCACGCCGGGTAGCAAGCGCACCACCGCATCCATCAATGCCAGCGCGGCCAACTCGCCGCCCGAAAGCACGAAATCGCCGAGGCTGACCTCGGTGATCGGCCGGGCTTCGAGCACGCGTTCATCAACGCCCTCGAAACGGCCGCAAATCAGCGTGGCACCACCCGCCACCCGCAACTCCTGCACCAGCGCCTGATCCATCCGCCGGCCACGCGGCGAGAAATAGATCAGCGGCAACCCGGGCTGCGCCGCCATGGCGTCGTCCACCGCCGCCGCCAGCACATCCGCCCGCATCACCATGCCAGGGCCGCCACCGCAGGGGGTATCGTCCACGGAGCGGTGTTTATCGCGCGCGTAATCGCGAATGTCCACCGCCTGCAACGACCACAGGCCCCGCTCCAGCGCCCGCCCGGCCAGACTGATGCCGAGCGGTCCTGGGAACATCGACGGAAACAGGGTCAGCACCCGCGCCTGCCAGGCTGCGTTTACCGTCTCCTGCGTCACGCCGTCTCCTTACCCTGCTCCTCCAGACCATCATCCTGGGGGCCAGCCGCATCGCCGAGCCAGAAGCCCGGCACCACCACCAGCCGCCCGCCATCGATATCCACGTCAGGCACGGAATCAGGACTGAACGAAACAAACACGATATCCCGGTTGGCCGACTTGCCGACCGGCATCACTTCCAGCAGATCACTGGCGCCGAAATTCTGCAGCCCCACCACCTCGCCGAGTAGTTCACCTTCCGGCGTCTCGGCGCGCAGACCAATCAGGTCCGACTGGTAGAACGCGTCTTCGTCATCCAGCTCCGGCAGCTTTGCCCGGTCGATGAACAGCTCGGTATTGCGCAGGGCCTCGGCGGCGTTGCGGTCGGCGATGCCTTCGATCGCCGCCACCACCATCTCGCCTTTCGGCTTGCCACGCAGCTTGAGCTTGAACACCCGGCCGGAACGGTCAGCCAACGGCCCGTAATCACCCAGCGCAAACGGATCGGCGGTGTAGGTTTTCACCCGCACCTCGCCCCGAATACCATGCGCCGTGGTGATCATGCCGAGACAGACCTTTTCAGCCATGCTGGATCAGCCATTGCTGCCGGTTATGCCTTAGCCGGCATTCTCGGAGGCAGCGGCAGCGGCTTCAGCAGCCTTCTGCGCTTCGGCCTTCAGGCGCTCCTGCGCCTTCGCCTTCGGCTTGGCCTTCTCCGGGTTGTTGCCATGCGCCCAGGTGGTGATCAGGCCGGCCTGGGTGAAGAAGCGGGCAACGCGGTCGGACGGCTGCGCGCCCTGGCTCAGCCAATGCTTGCAACGCTCGACATCGAGCTGCACGCGCTCGCGGTCCTTCGGCAGCATCGGATCATAGGAACCGATCTTCTCGATGAAGCGGCCATCGCGCGGGCTGCGCGAGTCGGCCACCACGATGCGGTAATACGGGCGCTTCTTGGCGCCACCGCGGGTCATGCGGATCTTGACGGACATGGTATTCCTTTCTTTCAGAACCTGATTACGCGTAACTCAAAATCACTTCGGCATGCCAGGGAAGCCGCCCATGGCGCCCATCATCGAGCGCATGAAACCCTTCTGCCCCAGCTTCGACATGCGTTTCATCATGTCGGCCATCTGCATATGCTGCTTCAGCAGCTTGTTCACATCCTGCACCGAGGTGCCCGACCCAGCCGCAATGCGCTTCTTGCGCGAAGCGTGGATCACCTTGGGATTCTTGCGCTCGTCGCCGGTCATCGAGGAGATGATCGCCTCCTGACGCTTCAAAACCTTCTCGTCGATATTGGCGTTGGCCATCTGCTGCTTCATCTTGCCGACGCCCGGCAGCATGTCCATGACGCTAGACATGCCACCCATCTTGCGCAGCTGCTTGAGCTGGCTGGCCATGTCATTGAGATCGAACTGGCCCTTCTGCACGCGGGCAGCCAGGCGTTCGGCCTCTTCCTTCTCGATGGTTTCAGCCGCCTTCTCGACCAGGCTGACGATATCGCCCATGCCGAGGATGCGCTGCGCGATGCGCTGCGGGTGGAACGGTTCGATGGCATCGAGCTTTTCGCCGACGCCGATCAGCTTGATCGGCTTGCCGGTGACGGCGCGCATCGACAGCGCGGCACCGCCACGGCCATCGCCGTCAACACGGGTCAGCACGATGCCGGTAACGGCGAGACGTTCGTTGAACGCCTTGGCGACAGTGACGGCATCCTGGCCGGTGAGGCTGTCGGCGACCAGCAGCACTTCATGCGGCTGCACCACATCGCGCACCGCCGCCACTTCATGCATCAGCACTTCATCGACATGCAGGCGGCCGGCGGTATCCAGCATCAGCACGTCATAGCCACCGAGCTTGGCGGCCTGCACGGCGCGCTTGGCGATTTCCACCGGCATCTGGCCGGGCACGATCGGCAGCGTGGCAACGCCGGTCTGCTCGCCGAGAATCCTGAGCTGCTCCTGGGCCGCCGGGCGATGCACGTCGAGCGACGCCATCAGCACCTTCTTGCGTTCCTTCTGCGTCAGGCGCAGCGCGATCTTGGCCGTGCTGGTGGTCTTGCCCGAACCCTGCAAGCCAACCATCAGCACCGGCACCGGCGCCACGGCGGCGAGATCGATGCCGGCGGCATCCTCGCCCGCCCCAGCACCCGGCACATCGCTGCGGCCGCCGAGCATCTCGATCAGGTTGTCATGGACGATCTTGATGACCATCTGGCCCGGGGTCACCGAGCGCAGCACTTCCTGGCCGACCGCCTTCGCCTTCACCGCATCGATGAAGTTTTTCACCACCGGGAGCGCGACATCGGCTTCCAGCAAGGCGACGCGCACTTCCCGCATCGCCTCGTTGACATCGGCCTCGTTCAACGCGCCGCGCTTACGCAGGCGGTCGAAGACCTGGCCGAGTTTGCCGCTCAAATTCTCGAACATCTGTCCGATCAGCTCCTTCGATGTTCCGGTGCGGTGCGGCCAAACGGATAACGCGCCCGTGCGCGAAACTCGCGGACGGACGGCGATCCTCGGACCGGGTCAGTTTCCCTAACCGGAAGCGGGCGGAATAAACCGCCTCGGGCCGGCAATGTCAAGCCGGCTTTGCCGGTAACCGCCCCCGGAAGGTTCCATTAAACAAAATCAATGGGTTAGGTGTTACGGCGCGATCTTCGGCGGCTCCGGCGGCGGCGCGTCGTCGTCCACCGGCTTGAGCGCCTGGCGGCCATTGATGGTGGTGGCTGTGACATAGCCGCCAACCTCGCCCAGCATCCAGGCCGAGCGCAGCCGCACCGGCAGCCAGATCGGCTGGCCCGGCAGGCGGGCCAGCCACATCTCGGTGACTTCTTCCTCCAGCTTGCGGGTCTGGTCCATGTATTTGCGGCTATAGCCTGCGATCGGCTCGAACCGCAGGCGGCATTTCAGCGCCAGCCCGGCATAGGCCGAGCGGTTATGCGCTTCCAGCCGCTCCATGCCGGCGGCTTCGTAATGCACATTATAGCGGCGTCGGCCATCGAAGATTTTGTCGCTGCCCTCGCAGGGCGCCGCCGTGTCGCGGCGCAGCGCGCGGGCCAGCACGGCGGTGGTGGGATCGAAGGTACCGCGGGTCTGCTCCGGCAGCACCGGCTCGCGGTCATCGGCCTCGGCCGGCGGCTCCACCACGCTGGTGGGCAGGCCATCGGCGCCCCACAGGATCATGATGGTGCGCTTGGAGAAGCTGCCATCGCTCTGGCTGGCATAGCGCAGCGGGCTGAGATGGCCGTCTGCCGCCTGCCGCACCGCCAGATCGCTTTGCATGCGGAAGCGCAGCAGCAGATTGGCCGCCCCGGTGCTGCGCACGGCGGAAGCGACGCTCAGGCCATCGCTGCCGCGCGCCACTTTCATATCGACATCGAAGGCCTTGGCGCCGAGCGCATAGATGCCGAAGCGGAGATCGGCATTGTGCAGGATTTCCTCTGCCCGGGCCGCCTGAAGCAAGGCAGGCTGGGCCAGGAAAAGCAAAGCAGAAAGGCTGATCGAAAAACGGCGCATGCGGCAAAGATCGGCCTTTCAGCCGTGATTTCAAGCGGTATTAACTGCTTTGTGATTGGTGGCCACGAGGCGATCCCAGGGCCCGGACCCTAGCCGTCGTCGCGCTCGTCGCCATCGAAATGCTGCCAGGCGGCGCGGCGCAGGCCGTTGAGCAGTTCATCGGCCAATACCAGGGCCTCGGCGGCATTGAGGCGGAACAGGGCGCGGGCGGCCTCAAGCTGCAACTGCATGACATCGAAATGCATGCGGTTCAGCGGTTCGGCGCGGCGCAGCGAAGCACCGAGCAGGCCGAGCGCCTCGGCGGCATGGCGGGAACCAAGCCGCAGGCAGGCATCGCGCAGGCCCTGCACCATGGCCTGGGCATCGCCGAGGATCAGCACCCCGGCCAGCGGTTCGCGCCGGGCGGTCTCGAAACGCTGGCTGAGGATTTCAAGCTCGGCGGCGAGGATTTCCGGCTTGGGCAACGGCAACGGCTCAGGCGGCGGCGCTTCTTCCACCACCTCCGGTTCAGCAGGCACGCCCTCGCCCTCGGCACCATCGTAGCCGAGGGCAGCCCTGAGGCGCTTGCTGCGCTGCAAAGAAAACGGATTCATCGGCGCGATCTGCGACGTTTGTGCACAATGGGGAGGCGTTGCCCCGTTTCTACCTTAAAGGCAGCGGTGACTACAACCGGGCTTGTGGCATTTCCCTGACAGGACAAGCGAAAATCCATGCTCCGCCTAGCAAAAACAGTGGGATATCCGCTAGAGTCGGGCCATGTCCGCCGCCGTAGCCCTGCCCCGCCGCAGCTCCGACCCGGCCGCCCTGGCAGCGGCCCTGGCGGATGCGGTGCTGGCCGGCGAGCGCCGCGCCCTGGCCCGCGCCATCACCCTGATCGAATCCCGCCATCCCACCGACCAGCTTGCCGCCGAGGCCCTGCTGGCCCGCCTGTTGCCCCATACCGGCAAGGCGGTGCGGCTTGGCATCAGCGGCACGCCGGGCGTCGGCAAATCGAGTTTCATCGAACGCTTCGGCGGGTTCCTCACCGCCAGGGGGCTGCAGGTGGCGGTGCTGGCGATCGATCCCTCCTCGCAGCTTTCCGGCGGTTCGATCCTGGGCGACAAGACGCGCATGGAAACCCTGGTGCGCGATCCGCGCGCCTTCATCCGTCCGTCGCCTTCCTCCGGCTCGCTCGGCGGCGTGGCACGGCGCACCCGCGAGGCGATGCTGCTGAGCGAAGCCGCCGGCTTCGATGTGGTGCTGGTGGAAACCGTCGGCGTCGGCCAGTCGGAAACCACGGTGGCGAGCATGGTGGACATGTTCCTGCTGCTGCTGGCGCCGGGCGGTGGCGACGACCTGCAGGGCATCAAGCGCGGCATCATGGAACTCGCCGACCTGGTGATCGTGAACAAGGCCGATGGCGATCTGGTGAATGCCGCCAACATGGCGCAGGCCGATTACCGCGCCGCGCTGCATCTGATGCGGCCGCGCCATACCGCCTGGCGGGCACAGGTGCTGCAGGTTTCCGCCTTGCTCAACCGCGGCATCGACACGGTATGGGAAAGCATCGAGGCTTACCGCGCGGCCTTGCAGGCCGACGACAGCTGGGATCGGCAGCGCCGCAATCAGGCACAGGGCTGGCTGAAGCGTGAATTGCAGGATGGCCTGTGGGAATGGCTGCAGGCCGATCCACGGATCAAAGCCACATTGCCGGCCCTGGAAGCCGAGGTTGGCGATGGCCGCGTGACACCAGCCGCCGCCGCGCGCCGCCTGCTCGGGCTACTGCAGCGGCCATGATGAATCCCTCGCCTCCGCTGCTCGATCCTGCCGTCCCGCTGCTGATCCGCGCCGGCACCTTGCTGCTGCTGGTGGTGGTGATGTGGGTGAACCGCCACCGCTTCGGCCGCAATGGCGGCTACCATATGATGATGGCCGGTATCGCCGTGATACTGCTGGCCAACCTCTTCGAGGCATTTACCCTGAACCTGCGCCTGTCGCAGCTCCGCTTCGGCGCCATCGGCCTGCTCTATGTTCTCGGCATCGGCCTGCTCTGCTACGGCATCATGCGCTGGGCACGCTGGATCGACGGCATCCGCAAGGATGCCGCCGAGGCCGAGAAGCTGCAGGGCCAGCTTGAAGGCCAGCGGCTGCAATTGCTGGAAAGCCACCGCGTCGGCCGGCTCGGCTACTGGGTGGCGGATCCGGAGGCGCAGTCGATCACCTGGTCCGGCGTGCCGGCGGATACCCTGGGCCTTGATCCGCGCCAGCGGCTGTCGTTCCGCGAGATCGAAACGCTGCTGCATCCCGATCACCGCCAGATGCTGAACGATGCGCTGGTGGAAACCCTGCGCAGCGGCCGGCGCTTCGATCTGCAGGTGCAGATGCGTGACCGCGGCGGCGCCTATCACTGGCTCGCCCTGGCCGGCGTGCCGCAGCGCGACCCGGAAGGCAAACGCTGGGTGTTCGGCGTGGTGCAGGATGTGGATGCCGCCAAACGGGCCGAGTTGTCGCGCGCCGCCATGTCCACCCTGCTGCAGGGCGTGATCGATGCCATTCCCTGCATGATCGTGGTGAAGGACCGCGAGCTGCGCTACCTGTTCGCCAATGCCTATGCCCGCGCGCTGTTCCTGCCGCCGGCCATGGCAGGCGAAAGCCTGGTCGGCCGCTCCTATGCCGATATCGCGCCGCCCGAACTGGTTGCCATCACCGATGCCGAGGACCGCGCCGTGCTCGACGGCCAGACGATGCCCTTCACCGAAGTGCAGCGGCGCTATCGCGAGGATGCCTCCGACCGCTGGTGGATGACCAAGGTGGCGTTGCGCAGCCGGCCCGATGGCCCGGCCGATCACCTGCTGACCGTGGCGCTTGATATCGGCGCCTTGAAGCAGGCCGAGGAAACCGCGCGCCATGCCCAGCGCGAGGTGGAATACCAGGCGGCGCAATTGCAGGACCTGGCCGAGCAATACCGCCTGGAATGCGAGCGCGCGGTGGAGGCCAGCCGCGCCAAGTCGGACTTCCTCGCCTCCATGAGCCATGAGCTGCGCACGCCGCTCAATGCCATCATCGGCTTCGCCGAGATCATCACCAACCAGCTGTTCGGCAGCGTGACGCCGAAATACATCGAATGCAGCGAGGACATCCTCGCCAGCGGCCGCCACCTGCTGAACCTGATCAACGACATCCTCGACATGGCCCGCATCGAGGCCGGCCGCTATGAACTGGATATCCGCCAGGCCGATGCGGGCGCCATCCTGGAATCGAGCATGCGGCTGGTGCGGCTGCGGGCGCAAAGCCGCAATATCACGCTGGAGCACCAGATCGACGACGATCTTGACGATGTGGCGGTGGATGCCCAGGCGCTGAAGCAGATCGCCATCAACCTGCTGACCAACGCGGTGAAATTCACCGAATCCGGCGGCGATGTGCGGCTGCAGGCGGTCCGCGTCGGCGATGGCCTCAGGCTGTCGGTCAGCGATACCGGCATCGGCATCAAGCGCGAGCATCAGGAAAAGATTTTCGAGCCGTTCTGGCAGGTGGAAGGCCCGCTGGCGCGGCGCCATGAGGGCAGCGGCCTTGGCCTTGCGATCACGCGGCAGCTGGTCGACCTGCATCATGGCCGCATCGAAGTACATTCGATCCCGGAGCGCGGCACCAATGTCAGCGTCTGGCTCTATCCTTCGCCGCAGCCGGGTGACAAGCCGGGCTTCCCGTTTGCCGGCGCGGCGGGGGATTAAAATACCTCAAGAAAAATGAACTCGTGGATGCCCTGCCTCCGCAGGGCATGACGGTATGAAATGATCGTCATGCTCCGCGAAGGCGGAGCATGACGAGTTGCTTCTTTTCCGCCCGCAGACAACAAAAAAGCCCGGGGACTGGCCCCGGGCTTTTCGGTTTCTGTTGCGGCGCTTCGCCTCAGGTATTCATCGAGTCGAAGAAATCGCCGTTGGTCTTGGAATGCTTCAGCTTGTCGAGCAGGAATTCCATCGCGTCCTGGCCGCCCATCGGCATCAGGATGCGGCGCAGCACCCACATCTTGGCCAGCGTGCCCTTGTCGACCAGCAGTTCTTCCTTGCGGGTGCCCGACTTGGTGATGTCGATGGCCGGGAAGGTGCGCTTGTCGGCCAGCTTGCGGTCGAGGATGATTTCCGAATTGCCGGTGCCCTTGAACTCTTCAAAGATCACTTCGTCCATGCGCGAGCCGGTATCGATCAGCGCCGTGGCGATGATGGTGAGCGAGCCGCCTTCCTCGATATTGCGCGCGGCGCCGAAGAAACGCTTCGGGCGCTGCAGCGCATTGGCATCCACACCGCCGGTCAGCACCTTGCCGGAAGACGGCACCACGGTGTTGTAGGCGCGGGCCAGGCGGGTGATGGAATCGAGCAGGATCACCACGTCGCGCTTGTGCTCGACCAGGCGCTTGGCCTTTTCCAGCACCATTTCGGTCACCTGCACATGGCGGCTGGCCGGCTCGTCGAAGGTGGAGGAGATCACCTCGCCCTTCACCGTGCGCGACATGTCGGTGACTTCCTCGGGCCGCTCGTCGATCAGCAGCACGATGAGATAGACCTCGGGGTGATTGGCCGAGATGGCATGCGCGATATTCTGCAGCAGCATGGTCTTGCCGGTGCGCGGCGGCGCCACGATCAGCGCGCGCTGGCCCTTGCCCTGCGGCGAGATCAGGTCGATGACGCGCGACGAGATATCCTTCTTCGGCGCCGAGGCGGCTGCCACCAGCTTCTCGCGCTTGGCCGAATCGCCCCGGCCCTTGATCACGGTGCGCGTTGTTGCCGCCGCCGCTGCCGGCTCGGCATCCTCGGCAATCGGGATTTCCATCTTCAGCCGCTCATTCGGGTAGAGCGGCGTCAGGTTGTCGAAATGCACCTTATGGCGGGTGTTTTCCGGGTCTTCGTAGTTGATCGCGTTGACCTTGAGCAGCGCGAAATAACGCTCGCCATCCTTGGGCGCGCGGATGGTGCCTTCCACCGTGTCGCCGGTGCGCAGACCGAAGCGGCGGATCTGGTTCGGGCTGACATAGATATCATCCGGGCCGGCCAGGTAATTCGCCTGCGCCGAGCGCAGGAAGCCGAAACCATCCTGCAGCACTTCCAGCACGCCCTCGCCGGTGATTTCCACCTCGCGGTCGGCCAGCTGCTTGAGGATGGCGAACATCATGTCCTGCTTGCGCAGAGTCGAGGCGTTCTCGATCTCCAGCTCCTCGGCGAAGGCGAGCAGTTCGGTGGGGGATTTGGTCTTGAGTTCTTGCAGATTCATGGCGAGCGGACGGAGCCTCGGAGTAATTTGTTTGTTTGGAGTTTGGGCGTCGCAGCGCGGGTAAGCTGATAACGACGAGCCTGATGACAGGGCGGAGTGGAGGGAACCGGAAGGCGGCGGTAGTTCCCTTGAATTGAGAAATCAGGGAAGGCGGCGCGCGCCTGGATCAGCCCGCAGAACCGGGGCCGATGCGGCCGATGTAGCAACGGCCCGGCATAATGTCAAGCCGGGTATGGCGTATCGGTGCTTCAACCGGCCATCTGGCTGGCGAAAAAGCCCAGGCCGACAATACCGGCAACCAGCCCGGCGGCACGTTGCAGCAGCAGGGGCCGCGCCGGTGCGAGGCGCAGAAAACCAAGCGCGATGCCGGCGGTGAGGGCGTATTGGATCAGCCCGAGGCCGATCAGGTAGCCCGACAAGGGCGCCGCTTCGGCACCGACGATGCTTTCGCCGAAGGCATAGCCATGGAACAGCCCGGCGACGCCGAGCAGCAGCGCGAACAGGGCTGCCGGCAGGGCACGGCCCCAGAGCAGCAGGGCGGCGAACACGATCACCGAGAGCGCCACCAGGGCTTCGCCGCCCGGCAGGTCATACTCACCGATATGCAGCAAGGTGCCGGCCAGGGAAGCCAGCATGAAGGCCAGCGGCAAAGCCAGCAGCCAGCGGCGATGCGCCAGGCAGAGCAGGCCGGCGGCGATCAGGAAGGCCAGGTGATCGAGGCCGATCACCGGATGGCCGAGGCCGGAGAGCAGACCGGTGGCGAAGGAATAGGGCAGCTTGCCATCCATGGCATGATGCGCCTGGGCCGGCAGGGCGGCGAGAAGCAGCGGCAGGGCCAGCAGCAGACGCGTCATTCAGGCAACTCCCTTGTCATATATATTATAGCCCGACGCTAGACCGGCCCGGATAGACCGTCAAATGGCCTGCGACCATCTGGCGCTTGCGGCTGCGGCGGAAACGGAGTTATGTGCCTGCCATGATTGGAAGCCTGCGCAGCCTGGGAGTTCAGCCGCGCGCCGTGATGGCGTGGCTGGCCCTGCTTGCCCTGGCTTTCCACAGCCTGCTGCCGCTGACCTATCACACGCTACAGCGCCGCCAGGCAGCCCTCACCGGCTTCGACAGCATCGTGATCTGCACGCCCTACGGCATGCGCACGGTGCAGCTTGGCGCCGATGGCCAGCCGATCGCGGATCAGGATGCGCCCGGCAAGGACCAGCAGGCGGCGCGCTATTGCCCGATCTGCCTGGGCGCGCAGCAGGCCGGTATTGCCATTCTGCCGGCCGGCATCGTCATCGCCCTGCCGCTGCTGCTGGCGCAGGTGCTCTACCCGGTCAACGCCCAGGCGCCGCCGCCCGAACCCGAACGGCATTTCGCCCAGGCCCGAGGCCCGCCCGCCGCCTTCTGAACCCGTCGCGTCACGGTTCTGCCGTGACCCTGCCCGTTTTCAGAAGGATTCGTCTTATGACCCTTTCCAAATTCGCCACCTTCGGCGCTCTGCTACTCACCATCAGCCTGCCGGCTGCCGCCCATGTGGTGGCCGATCCCGCCGAGGGCCAGGCCGGCGGCTATTTCCGCACCGCCCTGCGCGTCGGCCATGGCTGCGGCACCTCGCCCACCATTGCCGTGAAGGTGATCCTGCCCGAGGGCCTTGCCACGGTGCGGCCGCAGGTGAAGCCCGGCTGGCAGATCGAGATCGAGACCGCGAAGCTGGCCAAGCCGCTGGATGCCGGCCATGGCCGCATGACCGACACCGCGATCAGCGCCATCTCCTGGCTGGGCGGCAACCTGCCGAACGAACATTTCGATGAATTCGGCCTCAGCCTGAAATTGCCCGACACGGCAGGACCGCTCTGGCTGAAGGTGATCCAGACCTGCAAGGATGGCGAACTGCGCTGGGACCAGATCCCGGCTTCCGGCAGCTCGACGCGCGGCCTGGAACGCCCCGCGGCGCTGATCCGCGTGGCCGGCGGTGAAGCCGCCAAGCCGGTGGCACAGGCCGGCAATATCCGCATTGAGCAGCCTTTCGCGCGCGCCACACCGGCCAAGATGGGCGGCGCCTTCCTCACCCTGGTGAATGGCGGCCATGCCGCCGACCGCCTGGTGAAGGCCGCCTCGCCGGTGGCCGAGAATGTTGAACTGCATACCCATGTGAAGGACGGCGACACCATGCGCATGCGTCCGGTCGACGGCATCGACATTGCCGCCAATGGCCGCACCGCACTGGAGCCGGGCAGCTTTCATGTGATGCTGATCGGGCTGAAGCAGCCCTTGAAGGAAGGCGCCAGCTTCCCGCTGACGCTGACTTTCGAGAAGGCCGGCTCGGTGACGTTGCAGGTGCCGGTGCTGAAAGCCGGTGCCACGCCCGGCGGGATGCCTGGTGGCATGCCTGCCGCTGCCGACGAGCACAAGCATCACTGATTAGCGCCTAAAAAAATCCTTATCTGGGGAATTCACGCCATGAATCCGCTCTCTCTCCGCGCGCGCGCCGAACAGGTGCTGCCGCGCATCGCCATCGGTCTGTTCGCCACCGCCAGCCTGCTGGCCTTGCTGGTTGACCGCGCCTATGGGCAAACCACGCTGCCCGCCATCACCGTGCAAGGCCAGGCGGCCGACGACGCCATCACCGTGCCAAGCGAAAAGGACGCCCGCAAGGCGATCGAGAAGACGGCCGGTGCGGTCGGCTTCGTTACCGAAGCCGAACTGCGCGAGGAACGCGCCGCCACGGTAAAGGACATGCTGGACTTCGTGCCCGGCGTGTTCGCGCAGCCGAAATACGGCCAGGAAGATGCCCGCCTTTCGGTACGCGGCTCCGGCCTGTCGCGCAGCTTCCACCTGCGCGGTATGCGGCTGCTGCTGGATGGCGTGCCGATCAACCAGGCCGATGGCGCCGGCGATTTCCAGGAAATCGATCCGCTGGCCGTGCGCTATATCGAAATCTACAAGGGCGCCAACGCGCTGCAATACGGCGCCGCCGGGCTTGGTGGCGCGGTGAATTACGTCAGCCCCACCGGCCGCAGCAATCCAGGCTTCCTCACCCGGCTTGAGCTCGGCTCATTCCAGAGTCTGCGCACCCAGCTTGCCGCCGGGCAGGCGGAAGGCGCCTACGATTATTACATCACCGGCAGCTACAGCCATTCCGACGGCTACCGCGACCATACCGCACAGGATTACGCGCGGCTGAACGGCAATGTCGGCTACCGCTTCGGCGATGGCGCCGAGACGCGCTTCTATCTCAGCACCAACAGCATCAACCAGAAGATCACCGGCGCGCTGACCCGCAACAACGCATTCGCCACGCCGGAAGCGACGGTGGAAGGCAATTTCGGCCATAACCGCAACAACACCAAGCGTGACATCAACTCGGTGCGGGTGGCGAACAAGACCACCTGGCTGACCGATAGCGGCGATTTCACCGTCGGTGTCTACTACGCCAACAAGGAATTGTTCCACCCGGTGATCTTCAGCCCGTTCTTCGGCATCGTGATCGAGAATGAGGAAAACAACTACGGCGCCTATGGCCGCTATACCCATAACGGCCAGTTGTTCGGCAACCGCAACGAATTGGTGCTGGGCGCGCATTACTTCGGTGGCGTCAACCGCGCCCGGACCTTCAACAATGTCGGCGGTTCGCGCGGCGCCTTGGCCAGCGATGCCGATCAGCGTTCCAGCAATGCGGAACTCTATGCCGAGAACAGCCATTACGTGATGCCGGCGATGGCCGTGGTCACCGGCGCGCAGGCGAGTTTCTCGGAGCGCAATCTGGAGGACAGGTTCCTTTCCGACGGCGACAATTCCGGCAGCCGCAATTTCTACGCCGTGAACCCGAAACTCGGCCTGCGCTGGGATTATGCGCCGGGGCAGCAAGTGTTCGGCAATATCAGCCTGGCCAAGGAAGCACCGCCTTTCTCGGAACTCGATCCGGCCAGTTCAGGCCCGGGCCTGTTCCCGCTCAAGGCGCAGAAATCCACCACGCTGGAAATCGGCACCCGCGGCCAGAGCGGCGATTGGGGCTGGGATGCGGCGATTTATCGTTCCTGGCTGCGCGATGAAATCCAGCAATTGCTGATCGGCGGCGCCGAGGAAGCGCGCAATATCGACAAGACCATTCACCAGGGCCTTGAGCTTGGTGGCGACTGGGTGGCATTGCGCAATGCCTTCACGCAGGGCGACAACGTGAAGGCACGCATCGCCTATACCTACAGCGACTTCCACTTCGACAATGACGCGACCTACCGGGACAACAAGATTCCCGGCGCACCCCGCCACTATCTGCGGGCCGAGCTGCGCTATGCCAGCAACGCCGGCTGGTTCGTGGCGCCGAATATCGAGTGGGTGCCGGAGGCCTATCATGTCGATAATGCCAACACCACCAAGACGGCGGCCTATGCGCTGTTCGGCTTGAAGGCGGGCTACGATCACGGCAACGGCCTCAAGTTCTTCCTCGATGGCCGCAACCTGATGGACAAGACCTACATCTCGAATGTCAGCGTCATCTCCACCGCGGCCAATGGCTCGCTGCTCTACAATCCGGGCGATGGCCGCGCCATCTATGCCGGCGTGGAATGGCGCTTCTAGCCGAAAGCCTGCTTCCGCCGGTCGCGCCTGGGCGCGGCCGGCGTGTTGGCGCGCCCTCGATTCTTGGCGCGCTGCTGCTGCATGGCGGCGTGGTGCTCGCCATCACCCTGCTGGCCCAGCACAGCCTGCCTCCGCCACCCATGGAAATCGAAGTAATCTGGCCCGCGCCCGTTCCGGCGCCAGCCCCGGCAGCGCCAATGCCGGCAGCACCAATGCTGGCAGCGGAATCGCCGCCGCCTGCGCCGCCGCAGGCAATTCCAGAACCTGAACTTGAACCGGAGCCGCTGCCGGATGCCCTGGCCCCGGAATCGCCCCTGCGGGAAAAACCGGAGCCCGACAAACCGAAGCTGGAGGTCAAAGCCAGGCCGAAGCCTATCGTCCAGCCGGCGCAGCAACCTGTGCAAATACCCGCGCCAGAATTGCTGCTGCCGAGCGATATGCCCGTGCAAGCCACGGCGCCGATGCCAGCGGCACCCGCCGCTGTTCAGGCCGCCCCACCCATCGCGCTGGCGGCAGTGGCAGCGCCACGCGAGGCCGCGCCGCCGCCTGTATCAGCCTACAATGCCATTCTGCTCGACTGGCTGAGGCGCCATATGGAATACCCACGCGCCGCCCGGCTGCGCCGGCAGCAGGGCGAAGTCCGCCTGAAACTGGAACTGGATCGCGGCGGCAGGCTGCTCATGGCATCGCTGGCCACGTCCAGCAATCACGCCACGCTGGATGAAGCGGCGCTTGCCATGGCGCAGCGCGCCGCGCCCTATCCACCGCCGCTCGATATGCTCGGTCAGCAGCGCAGCGCGGTATTCATCGTGCCGCTGCGCTTCGAGCTGAAACCCTAGCCGCCACGGCATCGGCAAGACCGAGCAACACCAGCAGCATGGCAAGGCCGAGCAGGTTGGAACGCAGCACCTCGGCGATGATCGCCGGGGTGAAGGCGCCCTCGCCGCCCGGCAGCCCCAGGCCGAGCAGGTATAGCGCAGCCTGGTTGGCGATGAAGGCGGCGGCAAAGCCCGCCAGCATCGCCAACCAGCGGTGTGTGATCCGCTGCATCGCCGTCTGCGCCGCCGCAAGCGACGCAAAAGCGGCAAGCCCGAGCGCGATGCCCCAGCCGATGCTGGTGGCATCGACCGGGTAATCGAGCAGGCCATAGCCGATGGCCTGGTTTGCCAGCCAGGCCAGCAACATGGTGAGCAGCGCCTCGCGCGGCGCCAGCCTGTGCGCCGCCACCCCCTGCGCCGCTACCGTAGCCAGAGCCGCAAACGGCGCGGCACAGGCCAGTGCCAGACTGAACAGCGTGGCGATGGCGGCGAAACAGGCTGAGCGGATCACGTTCTGGCGCTGCGTCATGACTTAGAAGTCCAGGCTGACGCGGGCCATCGCGGTGCGGCCCGGCTGCGGATAGTAGTTGTAGGCGCCAAAGGTGGTGGCGCTTGCAACGCTGTAATCATAATAGTTCTTGTCGAACAGGTTCTGCACCGCCAGCGACCAGCGCAGTCGATCCTCCAGGCGGCCACTCAGACGCAGATCAACCAGCACGGTGCCAGGTATCTGCGGCTGGAAGTTCCTGTCATCGTTTTCCATGCGCCGATCACTGAAGAAGCGGGCATCGACATCCAGCAGCAGCAGCTTGGGCAGGATATCCCAGGACACGCCGATATTGCCGCTCCATGTCGATACCAGCGGCACGGTTTTTCCGGCATTGGTGCCCTCGCGGAATTCGGCATTGGTGTAGCTTAGCGCACCGCGCAGCTTCACGTCAGGCAGCAGGGTGTAATCACCGCTGGCCTCGACGCCGCGCCGCTCGGTGGGATCAAGATTGCGGTTGGTGAAGGCAACCGCGTTGAACGCCAGTTCATTCTCCAGCTGCATCACATAGCCGCTGAGGCGGTAACCGGCGTCACCAGCGCGGCCCTGAATACCGAGTTCGGCATCGCGCGAGGTCTGGGTGCGCAGCACGAAGCTGGTCGGGCTGCCCATGCCGATACGTTCATCCAGCGTCGGGAAGCGGAACGAGCGGCCGGTGCGGGCGAATACCGCCAGCGCCGGATCGAAGCGATGCTCGAAGCCGACATGATAGGCATGGTTGGTTTCGCTGTCGTCGAACGGCGAACCCTGCGCGCCGAAGCCGCCGCCTGGTGCCGTGGCATCGTAGCGGTCACGCGCCGATACTTCGGTGCGCTGCAAGCGCAGGCCGGCCGAGATATCGGTTGCCGCCGTCAGCCCCAGGGTGGATTGGCCATACAGCGCATGGCTTTCCTGATCGGCGGCGTAGCGGTTGATCGGCCGGTTGCCGGCGCGCTGCTGGCGGTCGGATTCATAATCGGAACGATAGATATCGACGCCGATGGTCGATTTCAGATCAAGGCCGAACGTCTTGTTGCTCAGGTTCAGGCGCGGCGTGAAGGAATAGGTGGTGAGTTCGGTATCGACATAGGAGGGGAAGCCGCTCTGGTCGAAATAGGCATCCTGCGACTTGCGGCGCACGCCGGCATCGATGATCAGGTCCGCAGCATCGCCAATCAGGTAGGTGCCGCCGATGGTGAGATTCTGGCCCTGCTTGTTGGCGTAGTCATAGGGGTTCATCGCGCCCCGGGGATGCTGGTTGTTGCGGCGCGAGCTGCGCTCGCCCGGCAGGCCGAGCTGCTGGTCGTCGACCGAGAAATTCATGTACAGGTCGCCGAATTCCATATGCTTGCGAATTTCGCCATTGGCATTGCGCTGCAACAGCTTGTTGTTGTCGCGGTAGCCGTCGCTGTTGACGAAATTGCCATAGGCCGCCATCTCAAAACCGCCCACGCTCTGGCGCGCCGAGGCACCCATTTCGCGCCGGCCCAGCGTGCCGATGCCGCCTTCCACCGTGAAGCCCGGCCGCATTGCGCCCGAGGTGATGATGTTGATCACGCCGCCAACGGCGCCATCGCCATAGAGCACGCTGCCGGAATTGCCGCGGATCACTTCAATGCGCTCGATGCTGTCTTTCGGGATCGCCGCGAAATCGATGCCAGCGAGATCGATGTCATTCAGCCGGCGGCCATTCACCAATACCAGGGTGTTGGCCGAAGCCGTGGCGCCGAAGCCGCGCATGTCCACCGTGGTGCCGGCGCCACCGACGCCGCCATAGAGGCTGCGGGTCTGGATGCCGGCCTGGCGGGAGAGCACTTCCTGGATCGTATCGCCCGGGCTGCGCTGGATTTCCTCGTAGCTGATCACCGTGGTGGAGGTGCCGGTGATGCCTTCGCCAAGGCGGCTGGCGGTCACGGATACGGGCGGCAATTCGGTCGGCAGGGTGCCGGACAGGCCGCCCTGCGCCATCAGCACCGGCTGATTCGACGCATTACTCTGGGCGAACGCCAAAGACGGCGCCAGCAGAGCGGTGGACAAGGTGAGGACGAGAGAGAAAGAGGAAGCCTGTTTTGGCATCGCATGCTCCAAGGCAAGGCCCGAGGCAGATGCCCGGGACCCGAGGTGAGACCGATCCGGCCCTGCCCTGCCTGAAACACCAGGCAGGATTAAGCCGGACTGACGATGTCACCGCTGCGAAGCCGCTCCGTATGGTACTCCCGCCCATCGGTTGGGTGACGTTGCCGGCAGGTCTCCTGGCTCACGACATCATCGCCCGTTGCATCCGGCCTTCCCGGTTTCCCAGTGACCATCGTGGATGCGGACTCGTCGCTTACAGTTGCGGGAGCAGCCTCGGATCGGATGCCTGGATTTGGCCCAGACGCCTTACCGTGTTCCCTCTTGCCTCCATGGCGGATGCCATGGAACCGACACAGGCGCGATCATACCCGGGAATGTGATCCCGTCAATTGGCTGACGGAATGCCGGCAAACCGCCATAGTTAAGCCCCCACCCCGTCTTTGAGGCCGCCATGCGCAACATCAAAGCCTTCGCCCATGATTTCTGGACCCTTGCCAAGCCCTACTGGACGCAGTCGGACGACAAGCTGATCGCCTATGGCCTGCTGGCGGCGGTGATCGCGCTGAACCTCGCCTCCGTCGGCCTCAATGTCTGGTTCAATTTCTGGTACAATGGTTTCTACAATTCGATCCAGGAGAAGGACTTCGAGTCCTTCAAGACATTGCTGCTGCAATTCAGCCTGGTAGCGGTCGCCTTCATCATTGTCGCCGTGTACCAGCTCTATCTCGGCCAGATGCTTCAGGTGCGCTGGCGCCAGTGGCTCACCGAGAAATGGCTCGGGCAATGGCTGGACGGGCCGCGCTTCTATCACATGCAGCTGTTCGGGCTGGGGACCGACAACCCCGATCAGCGCCTGGCGGAAGATCTCAAGCTGTTCACCAGCTATTCGCTGAACCTGACGCTGGGCCTGCTCTCCGCCATCGTCACGCTGTTCTCGTTCCTGCATATCCTGTGGGAATTGTCCGGCGAATTCGCCTTCCAGCTTGGCGGCAACGATATCCATATTCCTGGCTACATGGTCTGGGTCGCGCTGCTCTATGCCATCGCCGGCACCTGGGCGACCAACAAGATCGGTCGCCCGCTGGTCGGCCTGAATTTCACCCAGCAGCGCTATGAAGCGGATTTCCGCTTCCATCTGATCCGCCTGCGCGAGAATGCCGAAGGCGTGGCGTTGCAGCGCGGTGCCAAGGTCGAGAAGCAGGACCTGCTCGGCCGCTTCGGCCTGGTGGTGGAGAATTTCCTCGCCATCATGCGCAAGCAGAAGCAGCTCACCTGGTTCACCGCCGGCTATGCCCAGGCAGCCGTGGTGTTTCCCTTCATCGTCGGCGCGCCGAAATATTTCCAGGGCAGCCTGGCGCTGGGCGGCCTGATGCAGACCGTTTCGGCTTTCGGCCAGGTGCAGTCGGCGCTGAGCTACATCATCTCCTCCTATACCGAGATCGCCGAGTGGCGCGCGGTGATCACCCGCCTCACCGGCTTCCGCGATGGCGTCGAGGAAGCCGCCAGAATGGAGGCCGGAAGCGGCATCACGCTTGCGCCCGCCGATGGCCTCGCGGTGGCTGCGCTCAGCGTCAACAAGCCCGATGGCAGTGCGCTGGCGCGGGTGGAGAATCTCTCCGTCGCGCCGGGCGAGAGCCTGCTGCTGCAAGGCAAATCCGGCAGCGGCAAGAGCACGCTGCTGCGCGCCCTGGCCGGTCTGTGGCCATTCGGGCTGGGCGAGATCAAGCGCGCGCCCGATGAGGATTGCCTGTTCCTGCCGCAGAAGCCCTATCTGCCGGTGGCTTCGCTGCGTGCCGCCCTGGCCTATCCGAAGCCCGCCGATACGTTCAGCGACGCGGCATTGCAGACCGCCTTGCAGGCGCTCGATCTCGGCAGTTTGAGCGATCAGCTTGATCGTGAAGCGAACTGGGCGCAGCATCTTTCCGGCGGCGAGCAACAGCGCGTGCAGCTGGCCCGCGCTTTGCTGCACAAGCCGAAATGGCTGTTCCTGGATGAAGCCACCGCAGCACTCGATCCGGCCAGCGAGGCAAAGGCGCTGGAGGCCCTGCGCCAGGCCTTGCCCGGCACGGCCATCGTCAGCATCGGCCATCGTGAGGCGCTGGCGGAATTCCACCGCCGCAGCCTGGCGCTGGAGCGCAGCAACCCGCAGGAACCGGCTAGGCTGGTGACCGCAAGTTAAGGCATGATGCTGCCATGCAGGTGGTGGCACATGAATCGGAACTCGGCGCCTGGTGCATGGCTTTCGCCGCACCGGCGCCGCTGCTTGCCGGCATCGTCGAGCAGTATGTCGGCTACCATGAAAGCGGCACGGCCTTCCTCTCGCGCCGCGAGATGCCCGGCACCAGCCTGGTGCTGATCATCAATCTCGGCGCCGAGCTGCGCATCACCGACACGCTGGGGCAGCAATTCTGCTTCGGCATGGGCCAGGGTTTCGGCGCCGGCTTGAGCGATTCCTACGCCACATCGGAAACCGGCGGCGCCCAGGAAGGCGTGCAGGTATTCTTCACGCCGCTGGGCGCAAGGCGGTTGTTCGGCCTGCCGCTGGGCGACCTGTTCAACCGCGTGGTGCGGCTGGAGGACCTGTTCGGTGCCTTCGCCGCTGAACTGGCCGAACGCCTACTGGCAACAGATGACTGGGCGGCGCGTTTCGCCCTGCTGGACGCGGCCTTGCTTGCCCGCCTGAAGCCACGACGGCGCGAGGCAGCCCTGGCGGCAACAGCCTGGGCACATCTGGCACAGAGCCATGGCGGTATCACGGTGAGCGACCTCGCGGCCTCGCTCGATTGCAGCCGCAAGCATCTGACACACGTCTTCCATGAACAGGTCGGCCTGACGCCAAAGACCAGTGCGCGATTATTCCGCTTCCGCCATGCGCTCTCGTTGATCGACGCGGCACCCGCCAATATTAACCGGGGCAGTATCGACTGGTGCCATATCGCCTTCGATGCCGGCTATTACGATCAGGCGCATCTGATCCGCGATTTCCGCGCCTTCAGTGGCAGCGCGCCAGGCGATTTCCTGGCCCGCCGGCTGCCGGACAATGGTGGCTATACTGGTTAGCGGCGGCTATTGCGGCGGGCGGTAACATTTATCCAAGACGCGGCTGCCGCCTGCCGCTAGCGTGGCGCCATCGAAATCACGGAGGCCCCGCTCATGACCACACCACCCTCGATCTTCCCCTATCTGCGCTACCGCGATGCCAGGGCCGCCATCGCCTGGCTGCAACAGGCTTTCGGCTTCCGCGTGGCGCTGGAAGTACCCGGCGCCAACGGCGGCATCGGCCATGCCGAATTGCAGCTCGGCAATGGCATGGTGATGCTGGGCGACCAGCCCAACGAGATGCTGGGCATGCAGCCGGCGGCGGCCGGTGGCGGCGGCAACAGCCAGGGCATCTATATCGTGGTGGCGAATGTGGATGCGGTCTATGCCAGCGCCGTGGCCGCCGGGGCACGCATCGTCATCGCGCTGCATGACACGGATTACGGCTCGCGCGATTTTTCCTGCCGCGACCCGGAAGGCCAGCTCTGGAGCATCGGCAGCTACCAGCCGCCGATGCTGGAGGGCTAAAGTCTACCGGCCCCAGGGATTGCGGCGACGCCCGCCGCTGGAGGGTACGGAGCCGCCCGAAGCGGTGGGACGGCTGTTAGCGTCGCCATCCTTCGGCACGCCGCCCCAGCCCGCGGCACGCACCGGGGATGTAACGGGAGCCACCGACGCGGCCTGACTGGAGGCGGGCGCGCTGCGTGCCATCGGCGCCTGACGGGAAAAGCCGCCATTCAGGCTCAGTTCACGCAAGGCGGCGACGCGGTTCTCGGTACTCGGATGGGTCGAGAACAGGTTGTCCATGCGCTGGCCGCTTAAGGGATTGACGATGAACAGATGCGCCGTCGCCGGGTTGCCCTCGGCCTGGTGATTCTCGATCCGCTCGGCGCCATGGGTGATGCGCACCAGCGCCGAGGCCAGGCCTTCCGGGTTGCCGGAAATCTGCGCGCCCATGCGGTCGGCGGCATATTCGCGGCTGCGGCTGATCGCCATCTGCACCAGAGAGGCAGCCAACGGCGCCAGGATCATCACCAGCAGGCTGCCGATGATGCCCATGCCGCGATTCTCGCCATCGCGGTTGCCGCCGAAGAACATGGCGAAATTCGCCAGCATGCCGACGGCACCAGCCAGGGTGGCGGTGATGGTCATGATCAGCGTGTCGCGGTTCTTTACATGCGCCAGCTCATGCGCCATCACGCCGGCGATTTCCTCGCGGCTCAGCATGTTGAGCAGGCCGGTTGTGGCCGCCACGGCGGCATTTTCCGGGTTGCGGCCGGTGGCAAAGGCGTTCGGCTGCTCGCTGTCGATGATATAGACGCGCGGCATCGGCAGCTCGGCGCGCTGCGCCAGCTCGGCCACCAGATGATAGAAATTCGGCGCTTCATGCGGCCCCACTTCGCGGGCGCCGTACATCGAGAGCACCATCTTGTCGCTGTTCCAATAGGCGAACAGGTTCATGGCACAGGCGATGCCGAAGGCGATCAGCATGCCGACCTCGCCGCCGACCAGGAAACCGACACCGACGAACAGGCCGGTCATCGCCGCCAGCAGGATCGCCGTCTTAAGATAATTCATCTTCTCCTCCGCAACCGCCGGCCGCTTGGCAGCCCGGCTTGCAGCGATATATGTAGGGAGCGCCGCCGCCGCCGCAAGGGACAAGCCGATGACCGCCGATACACCCAAGGACCAGCCCAAGCCCGCCGCCGGCAAGACGCCAAGCACGGGGGGCAATATTGCCGCCCTGCCGCCCTCGGCACGGCCGAAAATGCCGGAAAAGCCCGCCATCGTGCAGGCCCAAGCGCCCGGCGAGGTGGATGGCCCCAAGGGCCTGGAACCGACCCGCTACGGCGACTGGGAACGCAAGGGCATAGCCAGCGACTTCTGAAGCGGCAGCCAGCCTCGTCAGGCGGCTGCTTTAGCCCGATCCTACCCCGCCGCCCGGCCAGAGCCGCGCCCTTGCAAGGCTGGGCGCGATGCCTATACTCGCGCCGATTTTCGGCCTTTTCCTGGGAGTTTGGCGCGATGGCGGCGAAGAGCGGCGTGAAGAAGGTGGTGCTGGCCTATTCCGGCGGCCTGGATACCTCGGTGATCCTGAAATGGCTGCAGGAAACCTATGGCTGCGAGGTGGTGACCTTCACCGCAGATCTGGGCCAGGGCGAGGAGCTGGAGCCGGCGCGCAAGAAGGCCGAGATGTTCGGCGTGAAGCAGATCTTCATCGAGGATGTGCGCGAGACCTTCGTGAAGGATTACGTCTTTCCGATGTTCCGCGCCAACGCGCTCTATGAGGGCCTCTACCTGCTCGGCACGTCCATCGCCCGCCCGCTGATCGCCAAGCGCCAGATCGAGATCGCCCGCGAAGTCGGCGCCGACGCGGTCTGCCATGGCGCCACCGGCAAGGGCAACGACCAGGTGCGCTTCGAGCTGAGCTACTACGCCTTGCAGCCGGGCATCAAGGTGATCGCGCCGTGGCGCGAATGGCAGCTCAACTCGCGCACCGCGCTGATCGACTTCGCCGAGAAGCACCAGATTCCGATCGCCAAGGACAAGCGCGGTGAAGCCCCCTTCTCGGTCGATGCCAACCTGCTGCATATCTCGGCCGAAGGCAAAGTGCTGGAAGACCCGTGGGTGGAAGCGCCCGACTTCGTCTATTCGCGCTCGGTCGATCCCGAAAAGGCGCCGGACACGCCGGAATATGTCGAGATCGAATTCCTCAAGGGCGACCCCATCGCCGTCAATGGCGAAAAGCTGTCGCCGGCCGCGCTGCTGACCAAGCTGAACCAGCTTGGCGGCAAGCATGGCATCGGGCGGCTTGATCTGCTGGAAAACCGCTTTGTCGGCATGAAGAGCCGCGGCATCTACGAAACGCCCGGCGGCACCATTCTCTATCAGGCGCATCGCGGCATCGAGCAGGCGACCCTGGATCGCGGCGCGGCGCATCTGAAAGACGAGATCATGCCGCGCTATGCCGAGCTGATCTATAATGGCTTCTGGTTCGCACCCGAGCGCGAGATGCTGCAGGCGCTGATCGACAAGAGCCAGGAGAATGTGGAAGGCACCGTGCGGCTCAAGCTCTACAAGGGCTCGGTCAACGTCGTCGGCCGCAAGTCGCCGAAGTCGCTGTACAGCCTGGCCCACGTCACCTTCGAGGAAGACTCGGTCTACGACCAGAAGGACGCCGCCGGCTTCATCAAGCTCAACGCATTGCGCCTCCGCCTGCTCAATCGGCAGAAGGGGTAGTTTTTTCCATCAAGGCTTCGATCCAGCGGCGGGGTGACTCGCCGCTGTTGATCATTTTCTCAATCTCAGATCCCTCCACAAGGGCAAGTATTGCTGTGGGAACAAACCCTATCATCAGACCATCATGATTTACATTTTTGAGAATTGTTTTTGTTGTCACGACTACGCTTTTTAGAGAATGCTTTTTTGCAAACTGAATTAGCGTAGATAACTCACCTCTAATGTCGTGATGTGCTCTATCTGACCACTTAACCTCAATAATTGTCTCCGGCTTAGTCGTGCCGGGGTGCAATGAAACGAAATCAATTTCCCCAGTCTTCCAGCGGCCATAAAATTTCGACTTAATAAAATCTCGCTGTACCCACTGACTCATTAGGGCGGTTTCAGCCATCGCACCAATCACTTTCTCATTTGAAGTAACAGGCCCGAATAAGGCAGCCCTCAAACAAGGATTGGTTAAGTATACTTTGAAATGCGTCTCTCGTTTAAATCGACGAGCAGCTTGATCCAACCGAGATAATCGGTGAATTAAGAAAGCAGACTCAAGGTATTCAATATATTTCTTAATTGTATTTTTGGATATCCCAGAGTCTCGTGATAAATCTTCGAAACTCATTTCTTGGCCAGTATTATAGGCTAAAACTGCAAATAAGCGCTTTAAGTCATGCGTATCGTTTACGCCATACAAGCTAGGAATGTCGTTAAGCAAAACCTTGTCCAGAATGTCACTAGCAACAAACTGTTCGAACTCACCTTGTACGATTTTATTGGCGATAGCCTCCGGAAAGCCTCCAAAGTTTATATAATCTACAAATGCTTCATTACATTTCTCGATTGTTGTGCGTCGGGCCGGCCCATCGTTTACAGATATTTCGATAGCTTTCTCGTCACTCGCATTCACCCCAATGCGTCTATCCGCAAATTCATGAAATGTCAGGGGCGGTAAAAGGTAGTGCGTGAACCGCCCTGCCCCTGACTCGATGCTCTTCATCCGCAGGGCCGCCGCCGCCGAACCGGAGACGACGAAGCGGGCATAGGGGTAGGTATCCACCAATCCCTTGAGGTGGCGCTCCCAATCCTTGAGATACTGAATCTCGTCGAAGATGACGTAGACCCTGGCATCGGGATCGAGGCCGAACTGTTCGCGATGGATTTCCAGCAATCGCTCCAGCGACAGGCCGAGATAGGTCGGGATGTCGATGGGCACATAGAGGATGGTCTTGCGATCCACCCCCTGATCCAGCAGCCGTTGGATGGCATGGTGCAGCATCACGGTCTTGCCCACCCGGCGCGGCCCCATCAGCACCACAGCGCGCCGCACATCGGCCTGCAGCAGCTTCAGGAAGCCGGCCAGATAGACCCGTGGCGGGCCATAATCGCGATTGAATTTCTGGATTTCACCCGTCTCCCACCACGGATTGTCGCGTTTCAGGCGGGATAATATCTGTTCTATTTCAATACGTTGCATAGAACCACCAAAGATAGATCAAGGTCTTAATCTATCCTTATTTCAAGAAAGATCAAGGTCGTGATCTATCTTAACTCCGCCAGCACCGCCGCGTCCTGTTCCAGGGCGCGGCGTTTTGCTGCGTGCTGCTCGAATTGCGCCGCCGGCATCAGCTGTTTCAGCGCCCAGGCGGCAAGCGCGCGCACCGGCATGGCCGGATCTTCGCTGAGGCGCAGCAGATCGGGAATCGCGGCGGCGTCGCCGCTGTTGCCAAGCGCGATGCAGACATTACGGATAAAGCGGTCGCGCCCGATGCGCTTCACAGCGGTACGGGCGAACATGTCGCGGAAGCCGGCATCGTCGAGTTTCGCCAGATCGAGCAGTGATGGCGCCTTGAGTTCGGCCTGGGCCTGGATTTCGGCATCGCGGGCGGCCTGGGCGAACTTGTTCCACGGGCAGGCGGCGAGGCAATCGTCGCAGCCATAGATGCGGTTGCCCATCGGCTTGCGGAAGTCTTCCCCGATCACGCCATCGAATTCGATGGTGAGATACGAAATGCAGCGCCGCGCATCGAGTTCGTAGGGTGCCGGAAAGGCTTTGGTCGGGCAGATATCGAGGCAGGCCTGGCAGGAGCCGCAATGATCCGGCTCGGGCGCATCGGCTTCAAGATCGGCGGCGGTGAGGATGGCGCCAAGGAACAGCCAGGAGCCGAATTGCCGGGACACCAGGTTGGTATGCTTGCCCTGCCAGCCAAGGCCGGAAGCCTGGGCCAGCGGCTTTTCCATCAGCGGCGCGGTATCGACGAAGACTTTCAGCGGCTGGCCGCTTTCGCGCTGCAGCCACTGGCCGAGCGCCTTCAATTTCTTCTTCACCACCAGATGATAATCGCGGCCCTGGGCATAGACCGAGATGGCGGCGCGATCAGGCTGCTGTAGAATCCGCAGCGGATCATGTGTGGGGCCATAATTCAGCCCGAGCGCGATGATGCTTCTGGCTTCCGGCCACAAGTTCGCCGGATGGCGGCGGCGCGGCGCGCGCTCGCCTTCGGCCAGCCACAGCATCTCGCCATGGCGGCCCAGTTCGACGAAGCGGTCGAGCCGGGCGCCATGCTCCGCGCCGATATCGGCCACGGCGGCAATGCCGACCGCATCGAAGCCTTCGGCCTCAGCACGGGCGCGGATGCGGCCGGCAAGAGTCACATCAGGAAATAGCGGCGATGACGGCGATCTCGACCTTGAAGGCCGGCGCCGCCAGCTTGGCTTCCACGGTGGCACGGGCCGGGGTGTGGCCCTGCGGCACCCAGGCATCCCAGGCGGCATTCATGGCGGCGAAATCGGCGATGTCCGGCAGATAAATCGTCGCCGAGAGAATCTTGGTCTTGTCGGTGCCGGCGGCGGCCAGCAGCTTGTCGATCTGGCCCAGGATCACCTTGGTCTGCGCCGTGGTGTCGCCGCTGGTATCGGAAGCCACCTGGCCGGCGAGATAGACGGTGTTGCCATGCACCACGGCCTGGGACATGCGCGGGCCGACTTCGATGCGACGGATGCTCATGGCTGTTGTTCCTTTTTTCTTGTGTGGAGCGAGACTAAATCAGAAATCCAGATCGGCGTAATGCTTCGGCGGCGGCAGGCCGGGGATATGATCCGCCAGCAGGGGCCGGAAGCTGGGCCGCGACTTCACCCGCGCATACCAGTCCTTGGCCGCCGGGTGATCATCCCACGGCACATCGCCGAGATAATCCAGGCAGCTCAGATGCGCCGCCGCCGTGATATCGGCGAGGCTGAAATCATCGCCGGCAAGCCATTTGCGCCGCTCGGCGAGGTAGCCGATATAACCGAGATGGTGCTTCAGGTTGGCATGCGCGATGCGGATATTGCTGCTATCGGGCTGGCCGCCGCCCATATAGCGCTGCAGCACCTTCTCGAAGATCAGCGCATCAGAGACTTCGCGGCTGAACTTGAGATCGAACCAGCTCACCAGCCGTCGCGTCTCGGCGCGGCCCGGCGGATCGAAGCCGATCAGCATCTTGTTCGGATAGACCTCGTCGAGGTATTCGCAGATGGCGAGGCTTTCGACCAGCGGGTGGCCGTCATGCTCGATCAGCACCGGCACCAGGCCGGCCGGGTTGAGCGCCAGGAATTCCTCACGCCGCTCCCACACCTTCTCCACGATCAGTTCGCAGTCGAGTCCCTTTTCCTTCAACAGGATACGGACCTTGCGGCAGAACGGGGAGAGCCAGAAATGATACAGCTTGCGCATGGCGCCGCAGGGTAGCAAAAGCCGCGCGGCGGCAAAAGATTCGGGGCGGCCAAAAACCGCGTCACGCCCGCGAAGGCGGGCGTCCCATTACCGTATAATCAGACCGTAAATGGGATACCCGCCTGCGCGGGTATGACAAGGGGGGTCAAGGCTCGAATTCCTCCAGGCCCTGCAGCTCGGCATAGAGCGGTGCAAAGTCTGGTTCGGTCGCCCGCATCAGTTGCTCGAATGAGGATATGACGAAATACGTCGTCTGGTAGCGGTCGATATGGTAGCGCGTGCGCAGGATGCGTTTGAGATCGAAGGGGCGGCGCGTCGGCACGGCTGATTCCAGGCTGTAGAGCACCTCGCCATGGGAAGACAGAATACCGGCGCCATGGATGCGCGGGCCATCGCCGCTGTCGATCAGGCCGAACTCAACCGTGTACCAGTATAGCCGGGCGATCATGTCGAGCGCGCCGAGCCGCTCAGCCTTCAGGCCGCCTTCGCCATAGGCCTGCATGTAATCGGCGAAAACCGGGTGGCTGAGCAGCGGCACATGGCCGAACAGGTCATGGAACAGGTCCGGCTCCTGCAGGTAATCCAGCTTATCGCGCGGCCTGAGCCACCAGGTAACCGGGAAGCGCCTGGCCGCCAGGTGGCGGAAGAACGTGCCGTCATCCAGGAAGCCATCCACCGGCGCCAGCCGCCAGCCGGTGGCGCGTTCAAGCTGGTCGGAAACCCGCTCCAGCTCCGGCACCGCATCGGGCGACAGGCCCAGACGGCTCAGGCCGGCGAGGAATTCCGGACAGGCGCGGTCGCGGACCAGGCGGCTCTGGCGCTCGAACAGCAGCCGCCAGACGGCACGGCTTTCGCTATCCTGTTGTGTGTGACGTTCCAGCAGATCGAGCATGGCGGCCTCCTGATGGCTGCCGCCATCATATGCCGGGCAGGCCGGTATTTCCGTGCGATCTGGGCGATAATATCGTCAATTATACATGATCCTTGCAAATCAATGCCATTTACCGCACGCTATTGGCATGACCGACCTGGATGCCGCCGATCTCCGCCTGCTGGCCGCCCTGCAACGCCAGGGCCGCGCCAGCAATATCGTGCTGGGCGATGCCATCGGCGCCAGCCCCAGCCAGGTCAGCCGCCGGCTGGCCCGGCTGGAGGAAGCAGGCGTGATCGAAGGCTATGCCGCCCTGCTCAAGCCCGAGGCCGTGGGGCTGACGGTGATGGCGGTGTCACTGGTCTCGCTGGAGCGACATGCCGAGGCGGTGGTGCATGATTTCGAGGCTTTCGTGGCGGCGGCGCCGGAAATCCTCGATTGCTATGCCATCACCGGGGAAGCCGATTTCGTGCTGCGCGTGGTGGTGGCTGACCTGGCTGCACTGGCCGACCTGATCAGCCGGCGGCTGCTGCGGCTGGCCGGCATCCGCAGCGTCCGCTCCAGCATCGTGCTGCAGCGGATCAAGCAGACGCCGGTATTACCGTTAGGCGTTTAGGAAAGCCGGCGTCGCCGAGCCGGCGAGTAGTTCGATCAGCCCGGTCATCGCCGCACGCACGCGCTCGAAGCCGGCATTGCGCTCGATCTTCACTTCATCCATGTAGAGATCACGGTTGATCTCGATCTGCAGCGTGTGGAAACCCGCCTCGCGCCGCGTGTAATGCTGCGTGATGAAGCCGCCGGCATAGGGCTTGTTGCGCGCCACGCCGAAGCCGCGCTCGCGCAGGTAAGCCTCGACGCGATCGACCAGCCGGCCCGGGCAGGAAACGCCATGGAAATCGCCCAGCACCATATCGGCGCGGCGCTGGCCGTGATCGGGCATGTTGGCGCCGCCGACGCTCGGCATCGAATGGCAATCCAGCAGCAGGGCGGCGCCAGCGGTCTGGTGCGCTGTATCGAGCAGCTGGCGCAGCGCGCCATGATAGGGCCGCCACAGGGTCTCGACGCGGCGCTCGGCCTCCGCGAAGGGCAGCTTGTCGCGATAGATCTCCTGGCCGCCGGCCACCACCTTGGCAATGGTGCCAAGCCCGGCGGCGATCTTGCTGGAGCGGGTGGTGACATGGCCCGGCAGCGGATCGGAGAACATCGCCGGGTCGAGTTCGTAAGGCTCGCGGTTCGGGTCGCAATAGGCGCGTGGGAACAGCGCCTCCAGCAGCGGCGCGCCAAGGCCCGGGGCAGCGGCCACCAATTCATGCACGAAGGCATCCTCGGATTTGCGCAAGGTGACCGGATCGAGCCGGCTCATATCCCGGAAATCCGCCGGATATTCCGCCCCGCTATGGGGCGAGGAGACCACCAGGCCACTGCGGCTGCCCTGCGGCTGGGTCAGCCGGATCGGCGGATCGACAGGGGCCGTGTAGGAGCGGCTGGGAAGCGGCGCGGCAGCGGACATCAGGGACTTTCAGGCTCGGAAAACAGGGCGGCTGGCTTAAAGTTATGGCCGGATTATGCTGAGGCGCGAGACGCTTGCCAACCGCCGCCGCAGCCGATAAAAGCAGCCACCCGTCCGGGCCTCGCGGCTTTCGACGGCGGCAGCGTGGCACGGGCGGTTAGCTCAGCGGTAGAGCACTACCTTGACATGGTAGGGGTCACAAGTTCGATCCTTGTACCGCCCACCACGCAACCCCCTCTCATCCCTTGGCAATTTCCCGATGACGCGGCGCCGTTCCGGCCCCGGCGTTAACCAATTGCTTGCCATTTCCCTGCATCCTGCAAGGGGGCTCGAACAATCTCCGCGCGCAGGCTTTGCGGCGCGGGCGGGCCGCCTGAATGATGCGGGGCGCGGCGATGGAATTCCGGAACTACATGAGCGGCAACTTCTTCGCCATCAAGGATGGCGACGCTTTCGGCCTGCACATGAAGAAGGCGCTGAAGGAAGTGAAGTTCGGCGGCATCTTCGCCAGCGACAACATGATCACCTTCTCCAAGAATCTGAGCTTCCTGGGCGATGCCAAGTTCATGGCGGCGGTGCAGCGCCATGTGAACACCGATATCGAGCGGGCCATCCTGTGGCGGCAATACATCGTTGCCTGGGCAGCGCGCCAGAGCATGCGGCTGGAGGGCGATTTCGTCGAATGTGCCTGCTACAAGGGCACCACGGCGCGCATCGTCTGCGACTACCTGGATTTCGCCAAGCTGGACCGCCACTATTACCTCTACGACCTGTTCGAGCATGACCCGAGCATGCCGCATCATTCGATGACCGAGCATAGCAAGGAACTCTACGGCAAGACCAAGGAGCGCTTCGCCGAGTTCAGGAATGTGACCGTGACGCAGGGCGCGGTGCCGGAAGTGCTGCACCAGATTTCGCCCGAGAAGATCGCCTTCCTGCATATCGACCTGAACAATGCCGATGCCGAGATCGGCGCGCTGGAATTGCTGTTCGACCGCCTGGTGCCGGGCGGCATCATGATCCTGGATGATTATGGCTGGATCTTCTATCACCCGCAGAAAACCGCCGAGGACCCCTGGCTGGAAAAACGCGGCTATTCGGTACTCGAACTGCCCACGGGCCAGGGCCTGGTGATCAAATGATCGAAGCCGATTACCGCAATTTCCTGGCCACGATCTTTTTCGCCATCAAGGACAAGGATGTGTTCTCGCGCGCGCTGCGCGATCTGCTGGGCGAGGTGAAGCTCGGCGGCATCTTCACCGGCGACAACATGATCACGCTCTCCAAGACCATGGGCTTCCTCGATGACGAGAAGCTGATGGCTGCGGTGAAGCGCCATGTCGACAACAACACCGAGCGCAGCATCCTGTGGCGCCAGGTGGTGGTGGCCTGGGCGGCGCATGAGGGCCTGCGGCGCGAGGGCGATTTCGTCGAATGTGCCTGCTACAAGGGCACCACGGCCCGCATCGTCTGCGATTACCTGGATTTCGCCAAGCTGGACCGCCACTATTACCTCTACGACCTGTTCGACCATGATCCGAGCATGCCGCATCATTCGATGACCGAGCATAGCAAGGAACTGTTCGGCAAAACGAAAGAGCGCTTCGCCGAGTTTCCCAATGTGACGGTGACGCAGGGCGCGGTGCCTGGAATCCTGCATCAGGTGGCGCCGGAGAAGATCGCCTTCCTGCATATCGATCTGAACAACGTGGATGCCGAGATCGGCGCGCTGGAAATGCTGTTCGACCGCATGAGCCCCGGCGCCATCCTGATCCTCGATGATTTCGGCTGGATCTTCTATCAGGCGCAGCACAAGGCCGAAGTCGCCTGGATGGAGAAACGCGGCTACCGGATTCTGGAATTGCCGACAGGCCAGGGCATGGTGATCAAGTAATGGCTATTGCCGACCGTCAGCTCCGCGCCCTGTTGCGCAGCGGCTCCGCCCGTGTCTTCGATCTGCAAGGCATCACCCGCAGCCTGCAGAAGCGCCCCGGCCTGCCGCCGCCGAAGCCGTTCTTCAAGAACCGCAACGCCAACCGGCTGCTGATCCTGAAATACACGCCTTCGGCCGCCGAACGGCAGGCCCTGCGCAGCGAGCGCGCGGTGCAGACCAAGCTGTATCTGCCGTTCAACGACCAGAATATCGAGGAAGGCGGCAAGACCGTGCTGCTGACCGACCTCAAGCTGGAACAGGCGCTGGAGGAGCAGCTGGCGCTGTCGCCGCAGCATGACGCCGCTGCCTTCCGCCATGACCGCACGCTGCTCGATATTCTCGACAGCCTGCCCTCGCTCGATCCCTTCCTGATGCGCGACAAGTTCGAGATCGAGCAGCAGGATGTCGACAGCGCCTATTTCATGTTCCCGGAAGGCGAGCTGGAAAAGATCAAGAATTTCGTGCGTGACAAGATGGCCAAGGTGGCGGCTTTTGCGGCGGAAGCACCGGCCAAGCCGGGTATTCCGCTGCCGCCCGGCGCCAAGAAGGAGGCCGCCGGCAAGGAAAACGCCGTCGAGCGGCTGACCCAGAAACTCTGGGAGGCCAATGATGCCTCGGCCCTGGCGCCGGTAATCCGCGCCTTCCGCATCAATCCGGCGACGGCGCCGGAGATCGTCTATTCCTGGAAGGGCACGATCTACTACGACCATGAATACAGCCGCCAGCGCAGCGTATGGCAGGGCATGCTGGAATGGCTGACCCATGAAGCGCGGCCGCGCGAAGGGGCCGTCGGCCAGGCGGCGAAGGATCTGGCCGAGCTGCGCGGTGTCACCCGCGAGGCGGTGCTGAAGCATTGGCTGCGCGCCACCGACAAGCTGAACCGCTACCGCCAATGTTTCGACGACCTGTTCCTGCACAAGAAGGACGCGGCGCCTTTCGTCGACTTCCTGCACGGCTCGAAGGAAACCTTCTGGGATCTCGGTGACAGCCTGTCGCGCTTGAGCCACAGCCATGCGGTATGGGAGCGCGATTCCGGCCGCTTTCCGCTGCGGCGACTGCCGGCGGCACAGCTCGCCGACCTGCTCGACACCCTCTACCAAGTGAATACCGGCTGATGAGCGAGAACCCCGTCGATCCCGATTTGCAGGCCAAGAGCGCCGCCTTCATGGCCGCCCTGGGGCTGCACCAGGCCGGCAAGCTGGCCGAAGCCGAAGCCGCCTATCGCGACATTCTGCAACGCTGGCCGGGCCATATCGAAAGCTTCCACCATGTAGCCATCATCGCACTGCAACGCGGCGATCTGGCCCAGGCCGAGCAGTTGCTGCGCCGCCTGACCCAGGCCGTGCCGCAGATGGCGGTGGGCTGGAGCAATCTCGGCGTCGCCCTGCTGCGCCAGGGCCGGGCGCAGGAAGCCGTGGCGGCGCAGCGCAAGGCGCTGGAGATCGATCCGAATTTCGCCGGCGCGATGAAGAATCTGGGCAATGCTCTGCGCGAGCTGGGTGACAATGCCGCCGCCGAAGCGGAATTCCGCCGTGCCATTGCCATCGCGCCCGATGCTGATGGCTATAACAATCTGGCGCTGGCCTTGCAGCCGCGCGACAGCGACGCGGCGATTGCCGCCTTCCGCCAGGCGGTGGAGATCGATCCGCGCCACATGAAGGCGCTGGCCAGCCTGGCCAACATGCTGCGCCTGCAAGGCCGCATCGATGAGGCGCGCGAATACTGGGAGCGCGCCATTGCCATCCGCCCGGATATCGGTCTGCAACTGATGAACGGCCTGACGGTCAACCCGATCATCCGCTCGCGTGAAAGCATCGAGGCATCGCGCCAGCGCATCACGCAGCAGGTGGCTGCCCTGCGCGAAAAGAAGCTGCGCCATCCGGCGCTGGAAGAAGAAGTTTTCTCCACCAACTTCTTTCTTGCCTATCACGGCCGCAACAACCGCGACATTCACAGCGACATCGCCAAGCTCTATGGCGAAATCTGCCCGGAACTGAACTGGGTGGCGCCGCATTGCAAAAAGCCGCGCCGCGCCGGCGGCCGCATCCGCGTCGGCTTCCTCTCGCAATTCCTGCGCCGCCATTCCATCGGCCGCACCACGCGCGGCCTGATCGCTGAGTTGGACCCGCTGCGTTTTGAAAGCTATGCCATCTTCGCGCCGCCACTGGTGGATGACGAAATCTCGCGCTTCATCCGCGAGGCTGCCGACCATACCCTGATCCTGCCGAAGAAATTGGCCCAGGCCCGCGAACAGATCGCCGCGCTGGAACTGGATGTGCTGTTCTTCCAGGATATCGGCATGGAGCCGTATACCTATTTCCTGGCTTTCTCTCGCCTGGCGCCGGTGCAATGTGTGTCCTTCGGCCATCCAGATACCACCGGCATCCCGACCATGGATTATTTCATCTCGAATGATCTGTTCGAGGTGCCGGAGGCGGCGGCGCATTACAGCGAGAAGCTGTTCCTGCTGCATGATCTCGGCACCCTGGCCTATTACTACAAGCCGGAAATGCCGGACCCGGTGAAGCCGCGCAGCGCCCTGCCGGTGCCGCAGGAAGGCCGCTTCTATCTCTGCCCGCAGCATCTGTTCAAGGTGCATCCGGATTTCGACGACATGGTCGCCGGTATCCTGGAAAAGGACAAGCAGGCGCGTATCGGCTTCATCACGCAAGGCTCCAGCCATTGGAGCGAGCTGATCCTGGAGCGCATGCGCCAGCGCATCGGTCACAAGAACATGCGCCGCCTGCACCTGATCCCGCCGCAGGAAGGGCCGGATTTCCTGAGCCTGCTGCGCTCGGCCGACGTGGTGCTGGATACGGTGCATTTCAACGGCATGAATACCTCGCTGGAGGCCCTGTCGCAGAATGCCGTGGTGGTGACGTTGCCGAGCGACCAGCAGCGTGGCCGGCATACCCAGGCGATGTATCGCAAGATGGGTGTCACCGACACCATCGCCCGCGATGCCGAGGATTACATCAACATCGCCGTGCGCGTTGCCAATGATGCCGCCTGGCGTGCCGACTTGCAGCAGCGCATCGCGGCCAGCAACCATGTGCTGTTCGAGGATGAGCGCGTGGTGCGCGAATTCGAGCGTTTCTACAGCACTGCCGTGGCGGCATTGCCCAAAGGCTAGAGCTTCAGCACCTTGCGCATCTCGGTGGCCAGCGCGCGGTCGCCATGGCGTTCGGATGCCTCAAGCTCGGCCAGCACCTTGGCGCGGTCCGCAGCCGGGCGGTTCTGGCTGAACTTGAACTTGCCCTGCAACTCGGCGATCTCGATCTCGATGCCGACAATGCCGCGCGCCAGGCCATCGATGAAGCGTTCCGGCTGGCCGGCCACCGACCATTGCGCCGGGTCCTCATAGATCCGGCTCAAGCGGTCGACCAGGATTTTCAGCTCCGCCGCATCATGGATCAGGCGTGCCGGGCCCTTGGCATGCACGGCAGCATAATTCCAGGTCGGCACCGCCGGTTGGGCCTCGTACCAGCGCGGCGAGACATAGCCATGCTCGCCCTGGAACACCGCCAGCGCCGGGCGGCTCTCCAGCAATTTCCAGATCGGGTTGGCCCGCGCCACATGCGCCAGCAGGGTACCGTTTTCGCCGCTCGTGCGGTCAAGCATGAAGGGCAGGTGGCTGGCCTGGATATCGTCGCCATCGGCGACGAACAGGATGCCGAAATCATATGTCTCGATCAGGGCCAGCATCGCCTCGCGGTCGGGCGCGGCGAAATGGGCGGGGGTGTAGAGTGAACCGGGCATGGCTGGAATTTCCGCAAGGGGGCGTAGCTGCCGCGACTAAAGCCCGCGCTCTGTCTTGCGGCAAGCGGATTATTGCATCCCGACAATACGGTCTAGCGACGGTCTAGCGGTTGGCCACTTCCAGGCTGCGTGCCTTGCCGGCACGGTCGATGGCGAAATTCACCACCGGGTCGCCGATCTCGGCAATATTGATGGAGAAATTAAAGCCATAAATGGCCGTGGTCTGTGGCAGTTGCAGGGCCTGCACCACATCGGGCCGCGACTCGGTCGGACGGCCGCGCGCGACAATGCGGCCCTTGGCGAAGATGATCACTTCCGACACTGGCGCCTTGGCATCCATATCGGCGGCCCACCCGCTCACTTCCAGCTTGTCACCCTTACGCTCGGCTCTCTCGAAGAAACCCCGGATCGCAGTAGATTCCGCCACCTGCTTGCCGTCCTTGTCGAGCAGGCAATAGCCGCAGAAGCCATAGGCGGTATTCGGCGCCGGCTGCTGCGCCAGTTCGGCCAGCGGCGGCGGGCGGCTGTCGCGGGAACCGAAACCCAGCTTCGGCATCTTGCCGCCGCAGGCGGTAAGCAGCAGCGGCAGCAGGAGGAAAACAGCAACGCGGTCGAGACGGATCATTACATGGCTTTCACGGCCGGTGCGGCGGCATCGAGGTTGGCTTCGATGAAGGCCGCCAGTTCGCCGAGCGTCAATTCCGGGCGAGGCTTTCCGCCGGGCAGCAGCAGACTCTCATACATGATCTTGCGGCCGAGCGACTGGGTCATCAATGCCAACAGGTTGAGCAGATCGATGGAGGTAAGGTCCAGCTCGGCACGCATCCGGGTATCGGCGCTCATCCAGTCCAGGTCCAGGTCCTGCCGCACCTGGATGAGATTGCGCTTGATGATGTCCAGAACTGCCATGGCTGTCTCCACTGCTGATCATGCTATGCCGCGATGGCGGCGGCAAGCTTCTGCGCCAGGCGTTCCGCACTGGCGGCATCGATGCGGCACAGGGCCGCGTAACAATCGGCATGCTCAAGCAGCCGCACGGTGATGGTTTCACCAGCCACATTAAGCTGCAACAGATCCGGTGCCGGCTGCTCCGGCAGTATCTCGAAACGCGTCGGCGCACCCATCAGGCCGGTGCCAATGGCCTTGGCCGCCGCTTCCTTGGCACACCACAGCAACACCTGGCCGTGGCGTGCCAGCGCATCGGCCTCGATAGCCGTGAAAGCCAGGCCGGGATCGAGCAGCCGCGTGGCACCGGCGGCGCGCGGCTCGATATCGATGCCGACGCGCCAGCCCGGCTCGGCGGCAACAGCGGCGGCAAAGCCGGTGCAGTGGCTGATCGAGCAAGGCGACATTGTATCGCCTTGCAGCAACCGCGTGCCGCCGGTCGCATCGCCGACCACCTCAAGATCGGCCACATCATATTCGGCGCCGAGCAAGGCGACGCCAGCCTCCTTTGCCGCCAGGCGGCCCAGCAGCCAGTCGCGCTGGCGGGCACCTATCCCCGGCAGGGCGCGGAAACTTTCCACCTCCCCAGACCGCAACGACACGGCGGCCAGCACGCGCAGCCAGATCTTGTGGCTGGCATCGAGGAAGCCCGGCTCGAAATCGCGGAGGATACAGGCCGCCATGCCTGGTTCGGCATGCAGCAAATCGGCCAGCGGTTCCGGCTTCTGGCCGGGGAAGAACAGCCGCTCCCAGCGCCGCGACCAGTCGAAGAAATGCCCGCGCAGGCCCTCGATCCGCACCGCGACGCGGCCCATCGCATCAAGATAATCCAGCGCCCCGATCATGCCGCCCGGCACATGGCGATGCCGCGCAACGCAGCCCATGGCCGCGCCGCCCGCTGCCGGAGCGGCGTGGAAGCTCAGGGCATCGATGCCATAGGGGAACAGGCCGAAGACGCGGCCCGTGGTGGCCTTCTCATGCAGCGCCAGGATCTGGCCCGCGGAATCCAGCAGCGGCCCCGGCACGCAGAGGCGCGGTTGCGGTTGCTGGCTGAACAGATTTTCCTGCGGCGGCACGCTGAGCGACAATGCAATGCCGTCGGGCGCGATGCTGAGCATGCGCTCCAGCGAGGAGAAGGCCGGGCCATGGAACAGCTTTTTGCGGAACTCGGCGGCGCTCAGCATGGTTTCGGGCGGCGGTGCAGCAGCCGGCAAAGCCAGCGGCACCGGGGCCGGCAGATAGCCGGGGCCGAGATCGACGATGCAATCGAAGGCCAGCAGGGCAGCACCGGGCTCACCCTCGCTTAAAGCTACGGCGAAGCGCCGCTCCTGCCGCGCCTTGGCCGGCAGCGGGGTGACGCGGAGCTGGATGTCGATGGCGCCGCTATCGGCAGCGAGCCAGCGATGGCCGCGCACCTGTTCGATCCGCCGCACCACCAGGGCCGCACCGCCGCTTTCCGCCGCCACGCGGCTGGCGGCAGCGGCGGCGATTTCCAGCGACATGAACAGCGGCAGCACGGCAAGGCCGGTTTCTTCTGAACTGTGCCGGCTGCGGCGCCAGCCGAAAACATGATCGTAGAGAAAGCTCTGCTGCTCCGGCGTCAGGCGCAGTCGCGCTTCCCAGGCGTCATTCCGGCGCTCGATGCCGAGCAGGCCGTATTGCGCCAACGCATCGATATTAACGAGGGCATCGACAGTGGGTGGCGCGGATGTCTCCTGCGTTGGCGCCCGCTGCGCCGCCATACCGGCCTCCTGCTGCAGCTTCGCTGCGATGGAGGCAAACAGCCGCGTCTCGCGCTGCAGGAATTCCTGCATCAGCCGCATATGCTGCTGCACCAGCTGCGCCTGCACGGGATTTGCCTGTACAGGATTTGTCTGCGCTGGCTGCATGGCTGACGTTTGTGGCATAGCCTGCTCAACCGGCGGCGGCGCGGAAACTGCCGCAGGATAGAGCGCGGCGATGCTGTCGATCGCACCCAGCACGAAAAGCTGCGCCACGCTGCGCAACGGCGTGCTGATATCCGGGCGGCTATCCTGGTCCAGCGCCAGGGCGACATGGTCGCGGTCGCGCAGGGTATCGCGCACGAAGCCGGCCAGGCGGCCGCCGGGACCGGCATCGATGAAGACGCGCAAGCCATCTTCATGCATACGCGCGATGGCATCACCGAAACGCACCGGCGCCGACCATTGCCCGCTGGCGACGCGCACGATCTCCGGCACGGTTTCCGGGAATGGCCGCGCCGTGAGGCCGCTATAGAGCGGCACGCGGCCGGGGCCGAGATCGAGCAGGCCGTAATCGCCCAGGAACTGCTCGGCGATCGGCGCGAAAAGCGGCGTGTGATAGGGCTGCGAGATCGGCAGCGGCAGGCACATCACGCCGGCATCGCGCAGCCGCTGCAAGGCCGCCTCCAGCGCCGCACCCCGGCCCCAGATCACCTTCTGCTGCGGGCAGTTATCCATGGTGACATGCACATCCGGCCCGAGCAGCGCGGCAAAGTCTTGCTCCGTCATGCCCTGCGGCAGGGCGAGGGCAAAGCATTGCCCGGCGATGCGCTCGCCGGAGCGGTCGGAACTGGAGAACAGCACGCTCATATACGCCAAAGTGCTGAACACGCCCTTGCGCGTGCTGGTACGCAGCACGCCGGATGCCACCAGGGCGGCATTCTCACCATTGCTGTGGCCCAGCATCGCCGCCGGCTTGAGGCCGAGGCCATGGAGGAAATCCGTGCAGGCCAGGGCCGCGATCAAGGCCGCGAGGCCGCCACCGGAAAGCGCATGCAGTGCCTTCTGTTCCGGCGAGCCGTCATCATGCGGCTGGAACAGCAGCCGGCTTGGCAGGAAAGGCAGATGCGGCGGATAGGCCCCATCAAGCAGATCGAACCAGCCACGCAGGCCGGGCAGGCAGCGGATGGCATCGCGCAGCATGCCGGCATATTGCATGCCCTGGCCGGGATAGAGCAAAGCCACCTTGGTCTTCTCGTCCGCATGGGCGAAGTAGATGCCGGCGGGGTGACTGATGCGCGGCTTGTCGCTGGTTTTCAGCAGCTTTTCGGCCTGGGCCAGCCGCGTATCGAATTCGGCGCGTGAGGCGGCGACGATGGCGAGCCGCGCCTTGCCTGGCGCTTGAGCCGCCGAGCGGGTGGCGATTTCCTCAAGCGTACCGCCGGCCGCGGCCTTCAGCGCGCCAAGCTGCTTCAGCAGGCCATCGCGGTCCGGCGCCGACAGCACCACCAGTTCCGAACGCCAGGAGCGCCTGAGCGGCGCACGCTCGATGGCGCCATTGGCTTCTTCCAGATGCAGTGCCTGCGCGATGCCGTCCATGCGCCAGCACAGCGCGGCGCGGCGCGGCTGCTCGCCGCCCTGAATCCAGGGCAGGGGCTGTTCTTGTGCTGAATGGCGCGGCAGCGGATAGCGCGCATCACTGCGACGCACCGGCAATTCGCGGTCATGCAGCGCCAGCAGCAGATCACGGAAAGCCTCAAGCGGCGCGGCATCCTCGGCACGGTCCTCGACGCACCAGCAGATGCTGCGCGGCGCCGGTGCTGCCAGTTGCGGCCAGTCATCCCCCAGCCGCAGCAGCAGGCCGCACTCTTCGAGCGCCGGCATTGCGCCATCCAGGCGCAGCAGGGCGATACTCTCGGGCGTCGGCTCCGGTTCCAGCCGCAGCTGCAAAGCCGGTTCACCGGCCAGGATCAGCAAGGCCGGCGCGGTGCTGATCGCCTGGCGCAGCGCATCCTGGAAATCCGCCGCAGCGGTGGCATGCAACAGCGGCAGCCCCGGCGCCGCGCTGGCGGTGCCTGCCTGGATGGCGGCAACCCAGGCGGCCTGCTTCATGCCCATTTGGTTCATACCTTGCGGATCACCACTTCAAAGCCGATGGCGCCGACGCCTTCGCTTGAGGTGTGAATCGTGCTGGTCTGGCTCAGGCCTGCTTTCTCCAGCAGGGCGGCCATCTCGGCCGGGGTAAGCTTTTCTTCCAACGTCGTTGGGCCATAGCCGACGGCGGCACGCATCTTGTTGAAGGCGGTGAGCACCTTTTCCGGCATGTCGCGGCGCACGTCATGGATCATGCCGACGCCGCCGGGCTTGAGCACCCGGTGCATCTCGCGCAGGGCGGCCACCTGATCCGGCAGGTGGTGAATCGTGGCGCGGCTGACCACCAGATCCAGGCTGCCATCGGCATAGGGCAGCTTGGCCGCATCGCCGAGTTGCACCTTGATCCGTGGCGCTATCTTGCCCAGGCGCTCATTGGCGGCCTGCACCATGTCATCGAAATGCTCGATGCCGCTTAAAGTCCAATCAGCAAAGCCGGGATGCTGGCTCAGTTTTTCCAGCAGCACGCCGGTGCCAGCGCCAACATCGGAGAGGCTGCCGCCGCTTTCGCGCGGACGCAAAGCGGCGCAGCGTTCGACGAACAGCGCATCCCAGGGCTGCGTCGCCGTGGCGGTGTAGCGGTCGTAATCTTCCGCCGATTGCTTATTGCGCAGGCCGGTATCCAGCATTCCAGGTCTCCTTAAAGCCAGCCCCAGTTCTTACAACCAACCCTTGGGCACCATGTCGAGATACTTGCGCGCCGTGGCCGAGGTGACGCCGAAGGGCGGGCGGGCGCGGCGTTCGACGATATGCGCCAGCATGCCGATGGTGCGGCCCATCATGGCGATGCCGGCGGCGGCACCCGGATCGCGGATACCGGCCATGGCGAAGGCCGTGCCGGTGGCGAAATCCACATTCGGCTTCAGCTTATGCTCGGCCAGCATGAGGGCACAGGCAGCCTCGAACAGCTCCAGCGCCGGATGCGCCAGGCCGAGTTCGGCGGCGCGCTGACGCAGGCGCGGCGGGCGCGGGTCTTCCAGGAACAGCGGATGGCCGAAGCCGCCGATGCGCATCCCCTTGGCCAGCACAGCATCGATCACCAGCTTGATCCGCTGCTCCGGGCTGCCCTGCGGCATCGCCAGGGCGGCCATGATCATGCCGGTGGCCTGTTCGCAGGCGCCGATATGCATCGGCCCCGCCGCACCGAAGCCGGCCGCCAGGGCATGATGCACCGGCACGCCGGTGCCGATTGAAATGCGCGGGATCATGATGCTGGGCGGCACATAGCCGAAACCGCCGATCCAGGTGACCAGGGCATCATCGAAGAAAATGCGCGCGGCCGGCGAGGGCGGTGGCGCATCGGCAACGCTGGCCAGCGCGCGATCAACGAAACCGCCCTGCTGCGGCGGCTGCCAGTCTTTGGCAAGTTTCGAGTCCGGCTTGTGGCGGCGCCAGGCCGCCAGCAGCGCCGGTACCGAGGCGGTGACGGCTAAGCCCTCGGCTGCTTCTGCGGGCAGGAAATCCAGCCCGGCGAAAGCCTGCTTGGCGGCGGCCTTATCGAAGCCCATCAAGCCGGCCGTGACTGCCTGCGCCATGCCGGCGCCGGTTTCCGCCGCCAGAGCCGCGAGGCGATAGCCGGGATGCTCCGCCGCGATACCGCCAAGCCAGCCGGCCAGTGCCGCATCCAGTTTCGCCAATGCCTCCGGTGCTGCGCGTTCGCCGGTCAGCGTGAACGGAATGCTGCCGATGAAATCGATGCCGCCGATCAGCTCAGTGAGCGAGGTGCCACGGATTTCGAGCTTCTCCGGCTCCAGCGACACCCCGTCGATATCCGTACCATGATAACGCATACCCGCTCCCTAGACTGCTTCTGCCGGTTTTTCTGCTGCAATTGTGGCGGGCTTGCCGGCGAACAGCCGGTTCACCTTCTGCGATGCGGTTTCAAACACCAGGAACAATACCGGCGTGACATAGAGCGTGACCACCTGCGACACCAGCAGGCCGCCCACCACCGCGAGGCCGAGCGGCTGGCGCAGCTCGGCACCGGCACCGGCGCCGACAGCAATCGGCACCGCGCCGAGAATCGCGGCCAACGTGGTCATCATGATCGGGCGGAAGCGCAGCAGGCAGGCCTCGCGCACCGCCGCATGCGGATCGGTGACGCCCTCGGCTTTGCGCTGCAAGGCGAAGTCCACGATCATGATGGCATTCTTCTTCACGATGCCGATCAGCATCAGAATACCGATCATGCCGATCACATCCAGCGGGCGATGGAACAGGGCCAGCGTGCCGACCGCACCGAGCGCCGCCGAAGGCAGGCCGGCGAGGATCGTCACCGGATGGATCAGGCTTTCATACAGAATGCCGAGAATGACATAGACCGCAAACAGCGCGGCGAGCAGCAGCAGGCCCTCGCCGCTCATGCCGGCGGCAAAGGCCTTGGCATCGCCGCCGAGATCGAGCGTGATATGCGCCGGTATGTCGATCTCGTTGCGCAGCCGCTCGATCTCGGACACCGCATGGCTCAGCGGCGTCTTGTCGGAGAGATTGAACGACAGCGTGATCACTGGCAATTCGCCCAGATGCGCCACCAGGGCGGCACCGCCCGAGACGGTAACACGGCCGAAGCTCGACAACGGCACCTGCTTGCCGTCCGACGAGCGCACGGAGAGATTCTCGATATCCTCGGGCCGCGTGCGGTATTCCGGCTTCAATTCCAGGATCACCTTGTAGCTGCTGGCCGAGGTGTAGATGCTGGCCGCCTGGGCGCCGCCGAAAGCCGTGTAGAGCGTCTGGCGCAGCACATCGGCGGTGACGCCGAGATTGGTCATGCGCTGAACATTCGGCGTGAACACCAGGCGCGGCGTGTTCTGGTCTGAATCGGAGGAAAGGTCGAGATAGATAGCCTCGGCCTTCATGCGGTCCTCAAGTTTCGTCGCCCATTGCTGCACCTCGTCGATATCGGTGCCTTGCAGGTTGACCTGATATTTCGCCTTGCTGGCCCGCGCGCTGGTCTGCAACGACTGCACCGGCTGGAAATAGATCATCAGGCCCGGCACCACCGCCGTGCTGCTGCGCAGATCGTCGATCACATCCAGCACGCCCTTCTGGCGCTGCCCCGGCCGCTTGCGCAGCTGCACGAACAGGCGGCCCGAGGAGAGCGAGGAATTGATCTCGTTGACGCCAATGATCGAGGTGACCTTGACCACATCCGGATGCTTGGCGATCACGGCGGCGGCTTCCTGCTGCATCTGCAACATGGCCTGATAGGAAATATCGCTGCGGCTTTCCGTGGTGGCCGAGATATAGCCGGTATCTTCCGTGGGGAAGAAGCCCTTGGGGATTTTCGCCATCATGTAGCCGGTGGCCACGAACGACCCGACCATCATCAGCAGCACCAGGACCGGATGGCGCAGGCCGAAATCCAATGTCACCCGGTAGCCGGCCAGCAGGCCATCGAACAGGCCATCGACGATGCGGTCGAACAGCAAAGGCTTGGCGCGGGGTTTCTCGGGCCGCAGCCAATAGGCCGAGAGGCAGGGCGTGAGCGTGACCGAGATGATGCCGGAGAACAGGATGGCGAGCGAGATGGTGACGCCGAATTCGTGGAACAGCTTGCCCACTGTGCCGCCCATGAACACCACCGGCACGAATACCATGATCAGCGACATAGTGATCGAGATGATGGTGAAGCCGACCTCGCGCGCGCCTTCGATGGCGGCCTGGCGCGGCGGCTTGCCCTCCTCGATATGGCGCATCACGTTTTCCACCATGACGATGGCATCATCGACGACGAAGCCGATCGAGAGCGTGAGCGCCAGCAGCGAGATGTTGTTGAGGCTGAAGCCCATGGCCCACATGGTCATGAAGGTGGCGACCAAGGTCACCGGCAGGGCGATGGCCGGCACCAATGTGGCGGTGAGGCGCTTGAGAAACAGGAAGATCACCAGCACCACCAGGAAAATGGTGAGGCCGAGAGTGAATTGCACATCGGCGACGCTGTCGCGCACCGAGGTGGTCTGGTCGAACAATTCCTCGATCTTCACGCCGGCGGGGATGCGATTGCCCAGCGTGCTCACCGCCTTGCGCACCTCATCCACCACCGCCACGGCATTGGATTCCGGCTGGCGCTGCACCGCCAGCAGGATCACTTTCTGCTCGCCGGCGAATGACGCCGATTCCTGCACCTCGACGGAATCGAACAGGGTGGCGACTTCAGACAGCCGCACCGGCGGCTGGCCGGCACGGTGCGCCACGATCACATCGCGGTAGGAAGCGGCATCGCGCGGCTGGTTGCCGACATCAATAACAAAGGATTGCGACGGGCTTTCGATGGTACCGGATGGCGTGGTGGAGGACGCCGCCGCCACCGCCTGCTTCAACTGATCCAGCCCGATGCCGCGCGCCGCCAGTTCATTGGGATCGGCCTGGATGCGCACGGCATAGCGTTGCGAGCCCAGGATCATGATCTGCGCCACGCCGGGCACCGCCGAGAGGCGCGGCACGATGATGTTCTCGGCGATATCGTTCAGCTGCACCAGGCTCTGGCTTTGCGACGCCATGGCCATGAACAGGATCGGGCTCAGCGCCGGATTGAGCTTGAGATAGGTCGGCGGCGCCGGCATTTCCTTGGGCAATTGCCGCTGCGCCACCGACAGCGCCGATTCCACATCCTGGGCGGCGGCATTGATATCGACATCGAGCCGGAACTGGATGGTGATCGAAGCGCGGCCCAGGGCGGATTTCGACGAGATCGTGTCGATGCCGGGAATAGTGGCAAGCTGACGTTCCAGCGGCGAGGCCACGGCAGAGGCTATCACCTCGGCCGAGGCGCCCGGCAGGATGGCGGTCACCGAGATCACCGGCAGGTCCATGCGCGGCAACGCGGAAATCGGCAGCGAGCGGTAGCCGACCCAGCCGAGGATGATCAGGGTGATGGTGAGCAAGGCCGTCATTACCGGCCGCTCGATGAAGGGCTTGGAAATATTCATGGCGTTACTGGCGGATGATGATGGGCTGGCCATCGGTCAGCCGCGACTGCCCTTCCACCACTACGCGGGCGCCTTTTTCCACGCCCTTTGCGATCAAGGCATGCGGGCCATCGACGCGCGTCACCGTCACCGGCTGTTGCCGCACCGTCTCGCCACCATGCACCAGGTAGACATAACGGCCATGCGGCCCGGTCTGCACCGCCACCGACGGCACCAGCACCACGCCACGATCAATGCCGATGCGCAAGCTGCAATCGGTGGTCATGCCGGGCCAGAAGGTTTCGTCCTCGTTATCGAAACGCGCCGCCACCTGCACCGTGCCGGTGCTGGAATCGACGGCATTGTCGATCAGTTCTATCTGGCCCTGGATCTGCCGGCCGCTGCCGGTATAGCTGGCGCAATGCACGCTGGCGACATTGCTGGCGATGGCGGCGCGCAGCGGCCCGATCTGGCGCTGCGGCAAAGCCATCTGAACTTTCACCGGCTTGATCTGGTTGATCAGTACCAGGGGCTGCTGGTCGCCGGTGCGCACCAGGGCGCCGGGCGAGAGATTCATCACGCCGGTGCGGCCGGCGATCGGCGCGCGCAACTGCGTGTAGGAACGCTGCACCCGCAAGGCATCGATCTGCGCCTGATCGGCGCGCACCGTATCGATGGCGGCCTGGGCCTTGGACTTGATGTCCTCGTATTTCTCGCGGCTGACATAATCATCGCGCAGCAGGCCGGCATAGCGCTTTTCCTGCTCCACAGCAGCTTCGCGCTGTGCCTGGTCGCGCTTGAGGTTGGCCTCGGCCTGGGCGATCTGGGCATCAAGCTGGCGTGCATCCAGGCTGAACAGCAACTGGTTCGCCTCCACCACGTCGCCGGCCTTGAAATGGATGCGCATGATCTCGCCATCCACATGCGGGCGGATCATCACCGTGTGATAGGCATAGACGGTGCCGATCACCTCCAGCATCTGCGGCAGGTCGGCGACATTGGCCTCCGCCACCGCCACGCTGGTACGCGCCGGCTCTGCTGGCTTGGCCGGCCCTGCCGCCGCCGCTTCCGGCTTGGCCGCCGGCTTGTGCATATGGTGGGTGTAATACCAGTAGCCGCCGGCACCGATACCGGCCAGCACCACAATGGAAGCGATACCGCGCCAAGCCATACTTATTCTCCCTCGCCCCAACCGATCCAGCGGTTGCGCACGGCATCGTAATTGCGTGTCGGATCATGCAGCTCGACCGGCAGGTTCAGCGCCTTGGCGGTGAGATCGCCCGCCGCCGCCAGCACCTGATAGCTCGCCAGCACTTCATCATGCCGCGCCTGCTGCACCTGCACGCGGGCTTCGGCGAGTTCGTCATCGGCATTCAGCAGGTCCAGCGTGGTGTTGCTGCCGGCGCGCAGGCCCGCCTCGGTGCCGCGCCGCGCCAGGCCCTGCGCCGCCAGCTGGCGGTCCAGCGCCTCGCGCGAGGCCCGCGCCGAAGCGAAGATCGCCCAAGCCTGGGCGGCGCTGCTTTCCACCCCGCGCCGCGCCGTATCGGCGGCAAAGCGGCGTTGCAGCAGCAGCTTCGCCGCCTGGCGTTCCTTCGACGAGATCATGCCGCCCTCATAGAGCGGCATGGTCACCTGCAGCTTCACCGAGCGGCTCCAGACGCGCTCGCCGAGCGTATCTTCCTCATAGGTGCGGGCCATCACGCCGACCAGATCGACCGACGGCATCCGCGCGCCGCGCGCCACATCGATATCCTTGCGCGCCGCCGCTTCCGCCGTGGTCGCCGCCAGCACATTGGGATTATCGCGCGCCGCTGCCACCAGTTCTTCCGGCGACTTGTAGGGCAGCAGTGCATTGGGCGGCAAAGCCGGGCGGGTGGGATATTCGCCGATCACCTGGCGGTAGATCTCGCGCGCGGCATTATACTTGCCTTCATAGCTGATGCGGTTGGCCTCGGCCTGGGCCAGCCGCGCCTCGGCCTGGGCCACATCGATGCCGGCGGCGGCACCCTGGTTGCGGCGCCCTTGCGTCGAAACCAGGGTCTGGCGCAGCACGCCTTCATGCTCGCGGTAGACATCCGCCACCGCCTTGGCCAGCGACACATCGATATACGCCTGCACCGCCGAGAGCAGCACATTCTGCTCCACGGCGATCAACTGATGCCGCCCGGCCTGCACCTGCAATTCGGCGGATTCGGTCTGCGCCTCCAGCCGGCCGCCGCGATAGAGCGGCTGCGTCGCCTGCAAGGCCAGTTCGTTGGGATCGAGATTGGCGCGGCCCTTGGTGACACGGTTGTTGCTCTTGACCTTGACGCGCTCCTGCTCCTTGCCGTTCTCGCCATAGAAGGCGATGGTCGGGCGCCAGCCGGCCAGGGCCTGCGGCACCAGTTCATCGGTGGCTTCCTGGCGCGCGCGTTCGCCGAGCAGTTGCGGGTTATGGCGATAGGCCTGCGCCATCGCCTCCAACAGACTCTGCGCCGCCGCGGTCTCCGGCAGCAGCAATAGCGGCAGCAATAACAGACTGAAACGCTTCATGCCGCTTCCGCCTCCTCGACGATCTGATAGGTGTCCTCGAACACAAAACCGACGTTGTGAAACAGCCTCACGCCGTAATCGAGCGCCACGCGCGGATGGAAATCCGGGAACACGATGCGCAGTTTGCCCTGTTCCGATTCTGGCGCCGCCGGATGCGGCGCGGCATCGCGCGCGGCAACGAAGAAATCGCGCACCAGGTCGCGCCGGCCGATCCAGGCACCGCCATTGAGATGCTTGTATTCGGATGCCGCAGCACCCGGCAGATCGAGTTCGAAGCCGGAAAGCTCGGGCGCGTTCGGCCAGCTCATCTGGCAGGCACCGAACACCATGCCGGTGCCGGCGGGAAATTCCGCCAGCAGGCGGTCAACCAGCAATTCCGGGTCGCCGGCCAGGATGGCGTCGCGTGAATCGGCACAGAGCACATACTCGGTCTCGACCTGCTCCAGCGCCTCCAGGATCGCCAGCGGCTTATGCTCGGCATTGCTCCAGACCGGGAATTGCCGGCCGGCAACGATATAGGGAATCCCGAGCCGCTCGACGCTGCTCTCGAACAGGCCCATCGCCTCATGGCCGTTATTGCAGGTGATGATGGTGACGCGCGGGCGCGGCCCGAGCTGCTGCGGCGGCTGAGCAAACACCCAGTCGCGCAGCTTGGGCCAGACCGGCTTGTAATCGTGATAGCCCTGGGCATGGAAGATCAGTGGCTCGGAGCCGTATTTCATGTTGCGCATCCGGCCCAGCTGCATCACGCCGCCTCCTTCAGGGGGAAAGACGGTTCGCCGATCCGCACCAGGATAGAGCGCGGCCCGCCATCGGTATCGCGGCGGCCATGCAGGATGCGGCGGTTGTCGATCATCGCGATATCGCCCTGCTGCCAGGCAATGCGCCTTGTCAGCCGCTCCGACACCGCCTGCACATCGGACAGCACTTCCGCCGGCAGCGGCGAACCATCCTCGGCGCGCACCACGATGGGGCAATCCGGGCTGCGCAGACCGGGCAGGTTCTGCTTCGCCCAGCCATTCTTGAACACCAGTTCGGCGATATGGATGAACAGCAGGTTGTTGATGAACACCGTGCGGCCGCCGACCTCACGCAAAGCCGAGCAGGTGAATTCGGTGCGCAGCAGCTTGGCCTCGGCGTCGTAGCGCATCTCAAGATCGGCCTCGGCGCAGAAGCGTGCGGCTTCCTCAAGGTCGCTGGTCATGAAGGTGGCCTGCCAATCGCCATCCACCAGAGCACGGACATACTTGATGCGGGTGCGGCGGAAGAAATCCTGGCTCCCCGGCTTGAGCTGCGCGAACACTGCCGCGCCATCGGCGAGCGTGGTTTCGCCATCGCGCGCCGGCGGCAGATCGGCATAGAACCAGATCAGCCCCGGCGGCTGGCGCAGGTAGTACATCTCGCCATGCAGCGGGATGCCGAATTTCTGCGTATGGCCGGTGGTGGTCATCAGCGTGGGCATGCCATCCACCGACTGGCGGTCGAGTGCCGCGAAACGCAGGCCGCCGCCGCGGTAGTTGGAGAATTCAGCCGTCAGACGATCCGAGAAGCTGACGAAATCCTGCTTCGATTCATCGCGCCCGGCGGATGTGAAGCCACGCAGCAGCAGCACGCCATGGCGCTCGAACAAAGCCGCCACTTCGCTGGTGGCCAGATCGCTCAGGCGCCGCCCGCCGCCTTGCAGCAGCAGGCCGATATCGCCATCGATCGGCTGCAATTCCGCTAAGTCGACCCGCATTGTTTACTCCCCCTGCAACACTTGGCTTTCCGCCATATCTGTTACTGCCACTGACTCATCGGCGAGATCGCGGTTCCAGTCGCCTGCACCGGCGATCAACTCCACCGGGCCGCTCTCACGCAGGGCATGGCTGGCAAGCGCCACGCCGCCGACCAGCGGGATCGGCACGATGCCGCGCTGGCGGAATTGCTCGTTCACCGCCGCCGAGGCCATGCCGGTGCCGGCCCAGGGTCCCCAATTATACGACACCACCTTAACCCTGGGGCGAGAGGCGGCAAACCACAAAGCGGCGCGGTTCAGTACTTCGTTGGCGGCGGCATAATCGCCCTGGCCGCGATTGCCGAAGCGGCCGGCAATCGAGCTGAACAGCACCAGCCGCTCCAGCTTCTGCAACGCCGGATGCCCGAGCAACAGCGGCAAAGGCGCCGTCTTGGTATCGAATACGCGGTCGAATGACTCCGGCTGCTTGTCCTGGATCAGCTTGTCCTCAATCACGCCGGCGCCATGCACCAGGGTATCGATGCCGCCAAAGCGCGCCTGAATCTCATCGAGCAAGGCCGCGAGCGCCGCCGCATCGCGGGTGTCGACTGCGCGGACTTCCACCTTCAGACCGGCCTTGTGCAGGGCGGCGAGCGCCTGCGCCGCCTCACGGTCGCGCAGGATCGCCTCGGCGCGGCCGGCGATCTCCGAGGGCTTCACCGCCTGGCCTGCCGCCAGGGCCTGCTCGGCCAGGCGCTTGCGCAGCGCCGTGGCATCCGTGCAATCGGGATGCGGATCTGCGGCGGGCACGCCCCGGCGGCCCAGGGCGATCAGCGTCGCACCAGATGCCGCGCTGGCGGCCAGCATGGCGGCAGTGATGCCGCGCACGCCACCGGTGGCCAGGATCACGCTGGTTGCTGGAATTGCCGGCGCGGTGCCGTTGCCAGTGAAAGCAAAAGGCTGGGTGAAAGCGAAAGGCCGGGCCTCGAATACGGTGCGGCCAAGCGGCGAATAGCCGACCTCGACCCGGCCCGGCTCGAAAGCCAGTTCGGCCAGCAGGATGTCCGCCAGCCGCGCGGCTTCGGTATCGGGCGCGAAATCCAGCGCGCGGGCGGCAATGGTGGGATGCTCGATCGCCAGGGTGTTGAGGAAACCGAGCGCGGCGCCGGCCGTGCAGGCAGCCAGGCTGGCCGGTGCGGCGGCGCCGAAATCGCCGCGGCCAAAACAGCCGCCCAGGCTGGAACAGGCAAAGACGCGGTTTTTCACCGGATGCGGCGCGGCCAGATCTTGCAGCACCAGCTGCACCGCGCGGTAGAGCGCCTTCACGCCGCGCGCATTGGCCTCGCTCCAGTCGCTGCCATCGGGTACGGCCAGACCGCTGAGCTGCACAATACCACGCACCGGGCCATGTTCGGCGCGGGCGGCATGGATGGCTTCCGCCTGGGCCGATGGCTCATCGGGCAGCATCGCCACCACCAGGCCGCGCCCGGCTAGCGCGCGGGCGATTTCATGGCTGATGGCTTCCGGACCCGGCAGCAGCAGAAACAGGCCTTTCAGCCGCCAGGGCAGCTCCTGCGGCAGCGGCGCCAGGCGCGGCGCCATGGCGAAGGCCGGACAATCGCAATCAATACTGGGTGCCGTGTGGGAAGTGACAGCCGCGTCCGCCGGCACCGGCACGGACGCGGCAACATCGGCGGCGACATCCTTGGCGCCGCCGGAGCCATCCTCCAGCGAACTGAGGATCGCCTCCACCCATTGCCGCAGCACTTTCACCCGTGCGGTTGCTTCGGCACCGGCACGGAAACGCTGCGCGGCCGGCGCCGGCAACGCCGCCAGCACACGCTCGATCATTTCCAGCCGCTTGATCGAGTCGACGCCAAGCTCGGCCTCGATATCCTGTTCCAGGTCTATCATCGCCAGCGGATAGCCGGTGCGCTCGCTGACGATATCACGCAGCAGGGCTTCGGCACCGCTGCGGTCGAGACGCGGCGCGGCGGCAGCGGCGATTGGTGCGGCAACCACTGGCGCAGCAGCAACCGGCGCGGCAACAGGCGCGGGCGCAGCCACTTGAATGGGCGCCGGCATTGCCGGGGCAAATGACGGCGCAGCAGCGGGCTGGCCGCCGAGCATCAGGTTCATCACCTGCTCTTGGGTATGCAGGAACTGGCGCATTGTCGCCTGGTATTCGGCATAGGCGGCAAGCAGATCACTGCCGCCTCCCATGGCGCCAGGATTGGGCGGTCTTTCTGCTGCCATGCTGTCACCGTCATTTCTTGGGGGCGTATTGCTGGAGAGAGAAGGCGAATTGGCATCGCGCAAGGCCGGGCGATGCGCCTTGAGGGGTGAATCGGCACGCGCCGGGCGCACCTGCATGGCATCGACGATCCAGGTGGTGGGCGCGGCTTCGCGCGCTGCCAGATCAGCCAGAACTTCCAGCGGGCGGGCAGCCATTGGCGGCAACAGCCGCGTCAGATCGAGCGGCTGGCCCTCGGCCCACAATGCCGCCAGCAGGCGCAGCAGGCCGCGCAGGCCGCCGCCATCATCGACATGCAGCACGCGGGCTTCGCCGTCTTTCAGAATCTGCCTGGCCAGATGCGCCAGCACGCCGCCCGGTCCGAGTTCGACGAACAGCCGCGCGCCGGCCCCGTGCAGGCCGCGTATCTGGGCGACGAAATCCACCGCATCGGTCATCTGCGCGCTGAGCTGCGCCTTCAAGGCCGGCACGTCATCGGGGAAAGGCTGGCCATCGCGGGTGGCATGCACCGCAAGGCGCGACGGCACCTGCAATGTGGCGGCAGCGATGGCGGCGCCCAGCGGCGCCTGCGCCTCCTGCATCAGCGGCGAATGGAAGGCACCGCCGACATTGAGCAGGCGGCAGGGGATGCCCTCGCCTTCCAGCAACGCCACCAGGCTTTCGATTTCCGCGCTGGCACCCGACAGCACGATCTGCTTGTCGGAATTGATATTGGCGATCACCACATGGGGGAAAGCGCCGAGTTTCGCCTGCAACACATCGCGGCTGGCGGAGACGGCACACATGCGGCCGGCGGGTGCCGCCGCCATCGCACGGCCACGCGCCAGCGACAGCCTGAACAAGGTGGCGCGATCCATCGCGCCGCCGGCATAGAGCGCGGCATATTCGCCATAGGAATGGCCAGCGGCGAAGCTGGGCCGCGCGCCAAGCCGGCGCAGCAGATCGATCAGCCCGGCTTCCACCGCGCCAAGCGCGATCTGCGCCACCGCCGTGTTGGTCAGCCTGGCGGCCTGTGCCTCTTTCGCGGCGCCGTCGAACACCGCCGGCGGATAGATCAGCCGGCTCAGGCGGTCGGGCAGCATATCCGCCGCCTGCATTTCCGCCGCCTCGATGCTGGCACGCAGTTCCGGCATGTAGACGGCAATCTCGCGGCACATCTGCAGCCGCTGGCTACCCTGGCCCGGGAACAGCAGCGCCAGCGGCATTTCGCCAGCAGCCTTGCGCGCTCCGGCCCAGGCATCCTGCGGCAAGGGCTGCGCCGCATCATCGAGATGGCGGTGGATCGCGGCCAGACCTTCGAGAAGCTGCGCCTTGCCGGTGGCGACAAGCGTGAAGCCCCAGGCGGCGGTGATATCGAACCGCTCGGCCATGGCGGCGGCGATTTCATGCAGCTCGATCCCCGCGCCATCGGGCGTATCATGCCGCACGGCACGTTGCAGCAGGGCAAGCTCGCGCAGCAGGCCGGCCTTGTCGGCGGCGCTGCCGGCGAACAGATAGGCCGGCCAGGCAGCCGCCCCCATCGAAGCGGGCCGGCCCGGGTCATACTCCTCCAGCACCGCATGGGCATTGGTGCCGCCGAAGCCGAAAGCCGAGAGGCCGGCGCGGCGCGGGCGTTCATCGCCGAACCAGGGCAAGGCGCCATCGCTGACATAAAGCGGTGAATCCGCCTGGCCGATCGGCTGCAAGGGTTTCTCGATGCCGGGCTGCGGCGGGATGGTGCGGTGATGCAGCGCCAGCGCCACCTTGGCCAGGCCGACCGCACCGGCCGCCGTCTTGGCATGGCCGATCAGCGCCTTCACCGAGCCGAGTGCACAGCTTTGCGCCGCCGCACCGGCATCTTTCAGCAGGCCGCCGACGGTTTCGAGTTCGGCGCGGTCGCCCACCGCCGTGCCGGTGCCATGCGCTTCATAGAAGCCCAGCCCGGCGATGGAGTGGCCGGCGGCTTCATAGGCGCGGCGCAACGCACGCTTCTGGCCGATCGGGCGCGGCGCGGTCATCCCTAGGCCCTTGCCGTCACTGGAACTCGCCACCGCCTTGATCACGGCATAGATGCGGTCGCCATCGCGTTCGGCATCGACGCGGCGCTTGAGAATGAAGGCGGCAACGCCCTCGCCCAGCACGGTGCCATCGGCGGCCTGATCGAAGGCGCGCAGCTTGCCGGTGGGCGACAAAGCCGACACCGCCGAGAAGGCCGTGTAGTGATAGGGCGTCTGGGTATTATCGACACCGGCCAGCACCGCCATGTTGGCGCGGCCCGAGGTAAGTTCGCCGACGGCCAGCGACAGGGCGGTGATGCTGGAGGCACAGGCAGAATCCACGGTGAAATTGGCGCCACCGAAATCGAAGCGGTTGGCGATGCGCCCGGCCACCACGCTGGTGAGGATGCCGGGGAATACCTCCTCGCTCCAGCCTTGGGTGTGGGCGCGCACCTGGGTCACGGCCGTTGCATCGCTGACCAGCGGCGCCAGGGCGCGGGCGATCAGTTCATTGCCGAGATAGCCACCGGCATCCTCGCCGGCAACGATCACGGCGGTATGTTCGCGGTCGAAACCGCGTGTCTCGTAGCCGGCATCGCCAAGCGCGCGGCGCACCATTTCCAGCGCCAGCAACTGCCCCGGCGCGATATCGGGTACCGCCTTGGGCGGAATACCATAGCGCAGCGGATCGAAGGCGAGGCCATCCATGAAGCCGCCCCAGCGGCTGGAAATATGATCCGGCTTGTTGCGCTCGGCCGAATAATACAGCCGCCAATCCCATTTATCGGCCGGGATCTCGCGGATCGCCACGCTCTTGTCCAGCACGTTGCGCCAGAAGCCGTGATGGCTGGCCGCACCCGGCACATGCAGCGCCATGCCGATGATGGCGATATCGCAGGCGGCACCCTTCACCGCTGGCGCCGCATCCTGCCCGGCCAGGGCGCCAAGCCGGGCCGCCGCGCCATCGCTCACCTCTTCATGCAAAGCCGCGATGCTGCTGACCGCACCGATCTGTGCCGCCGCCTCGCCGGCCATGAACATGCCTTCCACCTGCTGGCGTTCGGCATCAACCGCGATCAGCGCATTGCCCTGGCGCTCGACGCCCTTGGCGGCAACCCGCAGGCGGCCGAGCAGCAGGTCGTCCAGCGCCTCGCGCAGCGCGTCGCCGCTCAGGCCATCGCGCAGCAGGCGGCGGCGTTCGGCCTGGAAGAAATCGGCGAACGGCGTCGCCAGGCAGCGATTGGCATGGCCGCGCCCGCTTTCCAGATTGCTGGTGCCGCTGGCCGCCAGCACAGCCTGCTGGAAAGCCGGCGTGATGGCGCCGGTTGACGTGATTTCCGTGGTGGCGAGATAGGCCGTACCCATCAGGCAGCCGATCCTGGCGCCGGCAGCCACCAGCGGCGCCATGACGGCAGCCGCCATCGCGGCGGTGAGGCCATCATGCACACCGCCGGCCAGCAGCAGCGAGAGTTCGCCGGGCTGCTTGGTTTTCAGCAATTCAATGCTGATGCTTTCCCACAACAGCAGCGAATGCAGCGGGCCGACATGGCCACCACATTCGCGGCCTTCCAGTACCAGCCGCTTGACGCCGCGTTCCACCAGCATGCGCGCCAGCGCCGGCGTCGGCGCATGCACATAAGTGGCGATGCCCTGGGCTTCGAGCTGCAACGCCTGTTCCGCGCGGCCACCGGCGATCAGCGCGAAGGGCGGCCTGGCCTGCAACACTTCCGCCAGTTGCGCATCGAGCTGTTCCGGCGGCAGGAAGCCGAGCAGGCCGACACCCCAGGGTTTATCGCCGAGTTCGGCCTTGGTCTGGTGCAGCACCTGCCGCACGTCTTCAGGCTTCAGCACCGCCAGCGCGATCATCGGCAAGGCGCCGCCCGCCGCCACGGCAGCAGCGAAACCGGACACATCGCTCACCCGCGTCATCGGCCCCTGCACCAGCGGATAGCGGCTGCGATGCGCCACTGCCAGGGGCGCCTGTTCAGCGGCGAATTGCGCCGCCAGCGCATTGGCCTGGCGTGCCAGTTGCTGCGGCATGGCGCGCACGGCGGCAACCACGCGGCCGAGCGAGCCATGGTCATCGCGCACGGCTTTCGCCAGACCGACGCCCTGGCCCAACGGCCATATGCTTCCTGGTTCATGCAATGCCGCCTGCGCGGCATCGATCCAGGCCTGGCGCGCAGCCTGTGGTGTCAGGCCCGCCGCTTCGATTTCCAATGCCCTGGCTTCCAGGGCGCGCGCGGCGGGGAATTGCGGATGCAGCAGGAGGCGCAGCGGCGCGCCGAAGGCTTCGCCGAGCACGGCGGCTTCCTTGCCATCCAGGCTTTCCAGCAGGCGGCGCTGCTGGGATTGGCCGAATTCCGGCAGCAGCCACAGGCAATCATCCAGCACCACACCGGCCGCACCGGCGACATGGGCGGCAGCGGCAGCCTGCGGGCCAAGGCCGCCGCGCAGCAGCCAGGGCGGCATCGCCTCCAGTTCATCGCCCAGCCGCGCCATGGCGCGGCCGAGCAGCAGGCTCGACATCTCGCCGCACCAGCCGCCGGACTCTTCGCCAACTGCAACCAGACCGGAGACGCGGTTATCGGCGGCGGCTTGGCGCAGCACGCCGAGCGAACCGCTCTCGATCCACAGATCCTGCGCCGGCAATGCAACGGCGGTTTTCAGGGCTTCGGCATCGGCACAGGCAACCAGCAGCAGTGCGCCCGGCCAATGGCGTGCCTGCGCCTCGGCAATCGCGCCAAGACCGGGCATGCCGGCTTCGGCACGGAAAGCCAGCACGGGCAGCGGAGAGATTGGTAAGGGCGATGCCGAAGATGCCTGACTGGGCAGCAGCCGGTCGGCAAGCCGCGCCGCCCATTCGGCTAGCGCAGTGGCGCTGAAACCCAGCGGCAGATCGAGCAGTGGAAAACCCCCGGCGCGCTGCACGGTGACCACGGCTTCGATGATCGCGCTATCGGCAAGATTGGCCCCGGGCAGGATGGTCGGGAGCGGATTGGCTAAAGGCAGGCGGATGGTGCAGGTGAAATCGACCGCGGCAGACTCGGCTGAAGCAATGCCCAGCCCGGTCGCGCGCCGCTGACGGAAATCGGTATCCCCCGCATGATTCATCGCCGTCACCACCTCCTAATACAGGTAAGTGAGGTCAGGCATGCAATAGTTCCCGACCTAATACAGAAACTAATATTGCCCTGCAAAAAATGACGCAAAATGACAAGTGGAACTGTACTGACATGGCTTACCGCCTCTTTGTGCAGCGGCTTTACGCCACCGTGCCCCCACACGCTTACAAATCCAACATAATCCATCGTTTAGGATTAGCGGAGGGGAGTCAAATCGAAAATCGCTATAGTTGAACTTTAAACTTATAAGGGAATTTATGGCAATAATAAGTATGCTCGCATATGCAATATGCTACTTATGGTTTTTCCGACGAGGCAGTGACTTCCATCGAAACCAGCCGCGCCAGCAGCACGGCGGGGAAGAGTTGGCCCACCAGGGCCTCCGCCGTGGCCAGTGACCGCGCCACCGGATGCAGCGGCAGGAAGTCGCCATAGCCCACGGTGGTGAGGGTGACGAAGGAGAAATAGAGCAGGTTGGAGAAGGTGCGGTGGCCGCGCTCGGCCTCGCTGGGATAGACGAAGGCGCCGGGCGACAGCAGTTCCAGGGTGACATAGAGCAGGCCCCAGATCAGCCCGAGCAGCAGATACACCGCCACCGCGCCCATGATGCAATGCATGTTGACCCGGCGACGGCTGAACACATCCATCAGGATCGCCACCGAGATCAGCAGCAGGAAGGCAGCGCCGGCCAGCAGCAAGGCCGCCGTGGTGCTCTGTTCCGGATGCACGAGATGCAGCAATTGCAGGGCGCAGACCAGGCCGCCGCCAAACAACGTGACATAGCCGATCACTGTGCCGGTATAGGTGGCGACCAGGCTGGTGAGCACCAGCAGAGTGGCCAGCGTGCCGATCACCGGGCGGTTGAGCAGGCCGAGATCGCTGATCGGCCCGAGCACGAAATGCACCACCAGCAGCGCCAGCACCATGCCGGACAGCGCCCAGTCGCGCGTGCCGGCACTGAAACGGAAGGGCCCGGAGATCAGCCTGGGCATCAGATCAGGTGCTGGCCTTGGGCTTGCGCCGGGGCGTCAGCGCGATCAGCAGGAAGATCATCAAAAGCGGCGTCAGCAGCAGCGACAGCACGAAGGTGCCGAAGAAACCGATGCGCGAGCCGGAGCCAACGACGCCGACCAGCAGGGCGAGCAGGATATAGATGAACGCGACGATATAGATCATGGCCCGGTCGGCGCTCCCCAATACATGGGTGGTGGGATGAAAGAGCGGTGACGGCAGTTTCAGGTGATGCCGGAGGAAAAGCAAGCCGGCAAAACAAACGGCCCTGGAGATACTCCAGGGCCGTTGTGATTCACTGCACTGCCATTCCGTCACTCGGTCTGGCTCTGTCAGCCAGCCGGCATCAGGCAGCCGGCTTTACGCTGCCAGCATCAGGCTGCCTGGGGCTGCGGCGCCGGCTCGGCGTCGATCACCACTTCGTCGGCCGATTTCGGCTTGCGCTTGAACAGATCGGTGGCGCAGGCCTTGCCGCGGGCATAGAGGTCGCGGAAATAGGCGCCATTGGATTTCGGGCTGAAATCCACCAGGGTGCCGCCCATCTCGAAATGGCCGATGAACACCTTGCCGATGGCATAGGTCATCGCCGCATTGGCCACCGGCAGGGCGATCAGGCCCGCCGCCGTGCCGGCGCCCGGAATGAACTTGGCGACGCTGAGACCGGCAACGATGGCGATGCCGGTGGAGCTGAGCGAACCGGCCAGGCTCATCACCACGGCGCGCGCGGTGCTTTCCTTGAACGGCACGTCATAGACGCCGCACAGACGCTTCACCAGCATGACCTGGGAGGCCAGGCCGGCGGCGATATCGAGCAGCGGGAAAGGCAGCACGCCGACGCCGATGGAGACCAGCATATGGTCCTTCACCATCGTCTCGGCGCGCTCCAGGCGGCTTTTTGGCGCATCGGCTTCGAAGCCGGGTGCATCGCTGGTGGCGGCTTCAGCGGCTACGGCCTCGGCCTGGGTCTGCTCGTTTGCATTATCCATGATCTGGTCATCTCCGCTTGGATTGGATTTCTTGCGTGCCATGTCAGTTGCCTCGTCGGGGTCTCCGGGAAAACGCCGGCGAATGATCCGCTTCGCCACCATTCGGTACAGAAACAGCATCGTCGCTTCTCCTTCGGCGTTGCCATGCTGCAGGCACTACCTTGCCGCCATTGGCTTGCACCATGACTGGTGCGATAATGACGTGCCGGGGCAGGTATATGCTACGCATGTAATGTGCGAATCCGCGAACGCAAGACCTGAAAATTGCACGATCCGCCGCGATGCTTGTCGCCGGCAGTGTAGCCGATTCGCCGCGTGAATCCAGCGCAAAGCATCAGCGCGGCACCTGCTGCTGCAACGGCGCGACCGGCTGAATACCAGGCGGTGCAGGCGGCGGCGCCGAAACTATCGGCGGCACATAATTCTGCGGCCCCGGCACCTGCGGCAGATAGGGTTGCGGAGTCTGCGGCAGATTCTGCGGCAAGGTTGCCTGCGGCGTGGTGGCGCCGGGATTGTAGCTGTTGCCCGAGAGCAGCGATGCACCGCCGGTATTGCTGCCCGGCGGCATGCCCTGCTGCGGCATCGCCTGGGTCGGATCGGTCTGCGGCGGGAACAGGCGCGGCAGACTCATCAGGCGATCAAGCTGATTGCTTTCCGGGCTCACCGGTGCCACCGGCGGCGGCGGCGTCTGCGGCAATTGCCCGATTTCGCCGCCAAGGATAATGGGCAGCTGATCCTTGCCGCTGCCCACCACCACCACCTTGGAATTCGGCGCGCGCGCCATTTCCACCGTCGCTTCGATGCCACGCCAGGTGAGCAGCGGCGGAGTCAGCGCCGACGACACGATGGAATAGAAATTCTGGATGCCGATGGCTTCGATGCGCTTGCGTTCGGCTTCGGCGCGCTGGCTCTGCAGCACATACTCATAGGCCTTGGCGATCTGTTCCTGCTCCAGCTTGTACTCGATGGCGCGCAGCACCACCGGCGGCAGATCCAGGCGCGAGATCAGCACATCGGTGAATTCGATCATCTCCGAGATCGGATTGCCGCGCAGTTCCTTCTCAATTTCATTCTGCAGATAGTCGAAGCCGACGGTGTAGAGTTCATGCGAGCGGTGATGCGAGATCATCTCGCGCACGGTGGAGATCACCAGCGGCGAGATCACGCGGTTGATATATTGCGGACCCAGTTCCTTGTGCAGGCGGCCGGCCAGTTTCGGGCTGGCGCGGAAGAACACCGACAGTTCGACCTGCACCGACATGCCCTCCTGCGACAGCGCATAGAGCGGCTGGCGCAGGGCCTGCAGGCGGGTGTCGTAGGTGAAGAAGCGATTCCAGGGCAGCTTGGTCACCAGGCCCTCGCCATAGACCTTCACCGTCTGCGTACCGCCGAAGAACAGATCGTAGAGCACGCCGACTTCGCCCGGCATCACCATCACGAAGATCGACCGCGACAACGCCATGACGATGAAGCCGAACACCACCAGGATGGCAACCGGATAGACGAAGATGCTGCGCCGCACGAACGGGATATCGGGATTGCGGCCCTTATCGTTGCCGTTATCGCCAGCGGATGGCGCCGTATTGGTGCCCTGGTCGCTCATGTGCTCCTCCGCGTTAGCTGCCCTTCATCCATGAAGTAGATCGCATCGGCGGTGCCGAAATAGCGTTCGTCATGGGTGATGGCGAGCACAGCCTTGCCGCGCGCCTTCAACTCGGGGATGAATTCCTCGTAGATGCGGCGGCGGAAATTCGGGTCCTGGTCGGCGGCGATTTCATCGAACAGGTAGATGTCACGGTTCTCCAGCAGCGCCAGCGCCAGGGCCAGCCGCTTGCGCTGGCCGGTGGAGAGATCCAGCGTGGTGAAGCGGCCATTGACGTAGCGCGTCTTGGTATTGAGCTGCACATGCTCGAGCATCGCGGTGACGCGTGCCGGATCGATATCGCGGTTGCCATAGATGCGGTCGAAGAGATGGAAATCGGCGAACACCGCCGAGATGCGGCGGCGGTAATCCGCCGCCGTCTCATCGCTCACCGGCACGCCGTTCCACAGCACCTCGCCGCCCTGCGGCTTGTACAGCAGGCAGAGATTGCGCAGCAACGTGGTCTTGCCCGAGCCATTGCCGCCGACCAGGAAGGTGGCCTCGCCCGGCTTCAGCAGCAGGTCGCAGGGGCCGATCGAAAACGGCTGGCCGTCATTCTCCTGGGTCGGATAGGTATAGGCGATGCCGCGCAGTTCCAGGCTGCGCAGCTTCGGCAATTGCAGCGGGGTGTGCGGATCGGGCCGCTGCACCGCGCGCAGCCGCACTTCCAGCTTGCGCAATTCGGTGAAGGCGGCATTGCCGCGCGCCACGGTCGGCATGATGCGCAGCAGGCTTTCGATCAGCAGCCACATCACCGATGACGTATAAACGATCTTCATCGCAATCGAGGCGGTCTCGACATATTGCGGCGTGATGAAGGTGACGGTGCCGAGCAGCAGGTAGAAGCTGCCGAACACCACGACGCCGAAAGCGATCATCGAGTCGAGCGCCTTGAGCCGCAGCTCGCGGGCGCGATTGGCGCGCGCGGAGAGAAAATTCTCGAACAGGTCGTCGCCGCGATCCGGGTCCATGCGCGCTTCCTTCAGGCCGTTCAGGTAATGGCTGAAGGTCTCGAAGAATTCCTGCTCGGCCTTCTGGCCGGCGGCGAGATCGTCCTGGGTATGCTCCTTGCGGAGCTGGCTGGCGAGGTAGATGACGAAGATCAGCACCGCGATCGCCGCCGCCGCCAGCAGCGAGAGATAGGCGACATAGAGTGTCGCCAGGATGAAGGCGCCGACCGAGGCAACGCCCTGAGCCAGCACGGCCGGGCTTTCCGCCAGCACCTGGGCGTTGCGCGCCAGCGTGGTGTAGATGGTGTCCTTGCCGATACGCTCGACCTCGGCGAAATCCGCCCGCCGCAGCAGCCGGGCATATTGCTGGCGCATATGGTGCGCCAGGCCCTCGCCGACCGCGTTCATGATCCGGGTGGTTTCGCCGCGCGCCACCACGGTGACGGCGCAGACCAGGATGAAGGCGACCAGCAGCTCGTAATTCGGCCCCTCGGCGGGGTCATAATCCGTGACCGAATTGACCAGCACGGAGATCGCGAACGTGCCAAGGCTGGCCAATGTCAGATAGACATAGGCGCGGCGGCCACTCGACAGAATGGCATCATGCACAACCTTGACGAATTCCATTCATCCCCCTGGCCTTGGCTCCAGGCCCTGTCCACCCATTGAAACAGGACCCCACCGCCTTGAGTCAAGGCTTTATAATTGCTCTGAAATCAGGCTAATCCCGGATTACGGATGTAGGCACCGGCGATCACAAACCGGCAATGCATGAGTGCCGCCGGAAGGCTTCCGGTTCCCGCTGAATGACGATTTTCCCCTGTCCCGGCCCGTCTAGTGCCTGACGGCTTGCCCAACATGGGATAATTGGATACAATTATCCCATGTTGCCGCAGGAGAGACCCCACGAGAGAACCACGGCGCTCGCCCTGGCTGCCGCCCTGCGCGGGCAGTTGAGCGAGGGCCGCTGGGCGCCCGGCGCTGCCTTGCGCCAGGCCGAACTGGCGGCCGAATTCGGCGTCAGCCGCATCCCAGTGCGCGAGGCGCTGAACCAGTTGCAGGCCGAGGGCCTGGTGGTGATCGAGCCGAACCGGGGCGCCTTCGTGCCGCGCCATTCGCCCGGAGAGGTGGATGAAATCTTCGACCTGCGGATCAGCCTGGAAGGCGATGCCCTGCGCCGCGCCGTGCCGCAACACACGCCGGCGACGATCCGCCGCCTGGAAGCGATCCAGCGCGAACTCGACCATGCCACCCTGCCCGCCGACTGGCTGCGCCATGACCGCGATTTCCATGAAACGCTCTATGCTCCCTGCGGCCGCCGCCGCACGCTGGACCTGATCGCCGGCCTGCGCCGCGCGGTGGAGCGGGTCTATGCCGCCCGCCTGTCGCCGGAATCGCGGCGCGAGGGCTGGCATGACGACCATCACTGGCTGATCGAGGCCGTGCGCAATGGCGATGCCGAACGCGCCGTGGCGCTGCTGCGCGCCCATCTCGAAGCCACCCGCCGCCTGGCGCTCAGCAGTCTGGCATTGAACAGCCTGGAAAGCGATAAGGCATGAGCCGCTACAGCGCCCGCATCACCTGGCAGCAGAGCGACGGCGATGCTTTCACCGCGCAACGCTATAGCCGCGTGCATCGCTGGCGCTTCGATGGCGGCGCGGAAATCCCCGGCTCGCCCTCGCCGCATGCGGTGCGCGCGCCCTATAGCGATGCCGCCGCCGTCGATCCCGAGGAGGCGCTGCTGGCGGCTATTTCTTCCTGCCACATGCTCTGCTTCCTCTACGCCGCCGCCCGCGCCGGCTATGACATCCTGAGCTATGACGACGCGGCGGAAGCCGTGCTCGAAGCCACCACGCCCGGCACCACGCCATGGATGACCCGCGCCATCCTCAAGCCCAGCATCCGCTTCACCGGCACCAAGCGGCCCGATGACGCGGCGGTGGCGGCTTTGCATGAAGCCGCCCATGGCGATTGCTACATCGCCCATAGCGTGAAAACCGCCATCCAGGTGGCGGGCAGCTGGGACCATATCTGAAGGGAAATGGTGCCGGCGGAGGGAATTGAACCCCCGACCTCGACTTTACGAAAGTCTTGCTCTACCCCTGAGCTACGCCGGCACGGCACGAATGCGGGCGGAAAATACGGGGGCGCGGCGCGCTTGGCAAGCGTTGCCTAAGCCTTTGATTCCACGCCTTGGGTTTTACGCTTTCGGGCCATCCAGCAGGATCGGCGGGGCGCCTGTGGGGGCCTGGCCGGGTTGCAGCGGCGCCGGCTGGATGCTGTCGAAGCCACCGCAGGCGGTGCAGCGGATCGCCCAGGCGGCATGGCCGGCACCGCAGGCCTCGCAGCGCCAGGGTTCGATCTGGCGCGCAAGCTGGCGCCAGCGGTCGGCAGCGGCGGCATCGCCTTCGCTTTCCTCCGCCAGCCGGGCGCGCAGGCCGGCACCCCAGGGATCCGTTGTCTGGAACAGGCTGAGCGCCTGGCGCGCGCTGGCATAGTCGCGCGTGTTCAGCGCCATCTCGGCCAGCAGCAGCTGGCTCGGCGGCACATCGGGATTGGCATTGACGAAAGCCTCGGCGCGCTGGCGCGCAATCGCCGGCTCGCGCTTGGCAGCGGCTTCGAGATCGAGCCACAGCCGCGCCAGGGCAATGCTGGGCTTCGCCGCCCAGAGCCGGCGCAGCATTTCCTGCGCCCGCTGCTGCAAGGCGCCGGTATCGGCGGCACGCGCCAGCACCGCCAGGCGGCCGGCATGATCAGGCAGCGCCTTGCCGAGCTTTTCCGCCTTGCGCCAGGCTTCCAGCGGCGCGCCGGTGGCCGCCGCCTCCGCCGCATCGGCCAGATCGAGCTTGGCACGCAGCAGATTGGCGGCCAGCTTGCTCACCGCCTTGCGCGCCTGCGCCGCATCCAGCCGGAGCCGGGCGCCGGCCCAGTCGCCGCTTTCCAGCAGCAGGCGGATTTCGGCTTCGGCTGCCACCGGCGAGGTCGGACGCAAAGCCGAGGCGCGTTTCGCCAGCACCAGGGCCTGTTCGCGGTCGCCGCGCTGGCGCGCATCGGCCAGCAGGCCGCGCACGCCAAGGAAGGCCGTGGCCGGATCGGCGGCCAGCGCCGTGAAGGCGCGCTGGCTGCCGGGGGCATCGTTTTTAAGCTGCGCCGCATGGGCTTCGAGCAGGCGGGCCAGCGTCTTGTCCTCAAGATAGCCGGCGGCTTTCACCGCCAGCTTGGCGGCGCGGTCGGCCTCGCCGGCAGCCACCGCCACCATGCCGGCGGCAAACGCCGCCTGGCCGCGTGCCTGGAGCTTCAATTGCCGCCGTTGCGGCAAAGCCGCCGCCCAAGCAATCATCCAGCTCAGCAGGAACACCGCGAAGCCGAGCAGGGCGATGGCGCCGATCACCAAAGGTGCGGGCGCGGCGATTTCATAGCCGAGCCAAGTGAGTTGCAGGCTGCCCGGCTGATCCGCGATCCAGGCAGCGAACGCCGCCAGCGCCATCAGCGGCAGGACGATGAACAGCCAGCGCAGCATGTTAGGGCGCCGCGGCGAAGTGATCGCGCATCGCCGCCTGCATGCGCTCCAGCGCCGCTTCCAATTTGAGCCGCGCCTCGGCGCCGCCGCGCCAGGCGGCCAGGGCGGCGCCGGGATGTTGCAGGCCTTCGAGCGCCGCCTGGGCACCGGCAAGATCGCCGCGTTCCAGCAGGCCGGCGGCAATGCCGAGCTTGTCAGCACTGCCATCCGCCGCCTCGCCGCCGACACGGCGGATGGTGACCAGATTTGAGAGCTTGTTGAGCGCCCGCTGCCACCAGCTCAGCGTGGCATCATCGGTGGCCGTGGGCGCGGCTTCCTTCTGCTGCGCCTCCATCACCGAAGCGAAGCTGCCGGCGAGCGCGGTTTCGGTCGGCGCGCCATTGGCGGCGAAAACCTGCACGGCGGCGAAGGCTTCGCGCACATTGGCCGGCGGCGTGGCACCGAGCAGCGGCGCCACCGCATTGGCCTCGGCAACAAAGCCGCTGCCGCGCGCGGCGCGGTCGCGCAGGCTCTGCCAGGCCAGCAGCAAGGCCACCGGCTGGCGTAGATCGGCGGCGCGGGCGCGGGTGAGATCGGCGAGTTTCTGATCGAACTGCGCCTGGCCGGTGATCGCGGCTTCCGCCAGGCGCAGGGCTTCCGCGCCGCTCTTGCGCGCATCAGCCGCCACATCGCTGGTCGCCTTGGCCTGGGCCTTCACGGCTTCTTCGAGCGCCGCGACGCGGTCGGCATCGGCAGCGGCGCCGGGCAGTTGCTGCAGGCGTTCCAGGCTGGCGGACAATGCGGTCAGGCGGCGCTCAAGTTCCTGCAGCTTCTGCGCAGCAGCGGTATCGACAGCCGGCGGCGGCGCAACAGCCGGGGCGGGAAGGGTGACGGCAGGCGGCGGCAGCGCCGCCGGCTTCACGGCAACATTGCTGCCGGTAATACCGCCCGGCTGCGTATAGAAGTGATAGCCGGCGGCAGCGGCGACACAGAAGGCCACGGCGATCAGCCCGAGCAGCAGCCAGCGGCCAAGCTTGGCCAGAAAGCCCGGCTTCGGCGGCAGGGCTTCCACTTCGGCATCAATGATGGTGGCGCCGGACTTGTCCTGCTTCTCGCTCATGGGATTGCTTTACCAGGCATGGGTCATTCCTCATCAAGCAGCGCGAGCAACGCCGCCTCGCTGGGCGAAGCCGCCACCGCCACGCGCCGCCAGGGCAGGCCAGCCAAACCCTGGGCCACGGCGGCACTGAGACAATACGCCGTGATCCGTTCCGGCGCCATCTTTGGCGCCAGTCCCGCAAACACCGCCGCCGTGCGCGGCGAGAAGAACAGCACGCCGTCATAGTCGCCCGCGCCTAAGGCTTTTGCCACCGTTGCGGGCAGGGCGCTGGCGGCCTCGGCACGGTAGAGCGTGACCCGCGCCACCTGGAACCCGGCCGCCTCCAGCATGGCCTTGAGATCGCCGGCCAGGGTTTCGCCGGCCACATGCAGCAACCCGCCCTGGCGCGGATCGGCCTGCGCCCGCACCAGGGCGGCGAGGCTGTTCACATCGCCACCGGCGGCATGCACATCGGCAAAGCCCGCGGCACTTGCCGCCCGCGCGCTGGCCTCGCCGACGGCATAGACCGTGAGATCGCGCCGCGCCGATTGCGCCGTGAAGGCGCGCAGGCCATTGGCCGAGGTAACGAGCAGGCCACGGATGCCATCGAGCGCAATTTCCGCCGGCAACGGCTGGATACGCAGCAGCGGCGCGGTATCGATGGCGAAGCCGCTCGCTTCGAGATCGCGCCGCAGCCTTGCGGCATCCTGTTCCGGGCGCGTGAGCAGCAGCCGGGCGTGCATCAGGGCCGCACCATCAGGGCAGGCTGAAGAAATCTGGGCCGGCGCGGCGCTTCAATTCATCGCCCGCATCCTGGCCCATGGCCACGCCATCGCTGCCCTGGCGTTCGGTCTCAAGCAGTTCGCTGCCATCGGGTCGCGCGATGGCGGCACGCAGGCGCATCGAGCCATCACCGCGCAATTCCGCCAGGGCGGCGATCGGCGTGCGGCAGGAGCCATCGAGGATTGCGAGCAGGCTGCGCTCGGCCTCGACGCGGCGGCGCGTCGGCGCATCATCCAGGGGTTTGAGCAGCTCCAGCACGCGCGTATCATTCTCGCGGCACTCAATGCCGATGGCGCCTTGCGCCACCGCCGGCAGCATCTGTTCCGGCTGCAACACACTCATGCCTTCGGGCAGGATATTCAGCCGGCGCAGGCCGGCCAGGGCCAGGAAAGTGGCAGCGACACGGCCTTCCGCCAGGCGGCTCAGGCGCGTCTGCACATTGCCGCGGAAATTCACCACCTCCAGATCCGGGCGGCGCGCCAGCAGGAAGGCCTTGCGGCGCAAGGATGACGTGCCGACCACGGCGCCTTGCGGCAGATCGGCGAAGCTCATCGGGGTGGCCGCCAGCAGCACGTCGCGCGGGTCTTCGCGTGGCAGATAGGCGGCCATGATTAGGCCGGCGGGCAGCTGGGTCGGCATGTCCTTCATCGAATGGACCGCCAGATCGACGCTGCCATCCAGCAGCGCTTCCTCGATCTCCTTGGTGAACAGGCCCTTGCCGCCGGCTTCCGACAGCGCGCGGTCCTGGATGCGGTCGCCGCTGGTCTTGATGATCGAGATGGCGATATCGGCTTCGGCCAGGCCGGCATGATTGCTGAGCAGGCGCTGGCGGGTTTCATGCGCCTGGGCCAGCGCCAGCGGCGAGCCGCGCGTGCCGATGGTGAGCAGGGCCTTGCCTTGATGCGGGACCATCATGATGCTAACTCAAACCCATGCTTGCTCCCAAGATTGTCCTGGGTATTGAAACCAGTTGCGACGAGACCGCCTGCGCCTTGGTGCGCGACGGCGCGGCGCCAGAGGCGCGTATCCTCTCCCATAGCCTGTTTTCGCAGGTGAGGGAACACGCGCCCTATGGTGGCGTGGTGCCGGAAATCGCCTCCCGCGCCCATATCGAGCATCTCGACTTCCTGGTGGACGAAGCCCTGAAATCCGCCGGAATCGAGCTGGATCAGGTGGATGCCATCGCCGCCACCGCCGGGCCGGGCCTGATCGGCGGCGTGATGGTGGGGCTGATGACCGCCAAGGCGCTGGCCTATGCCGCCGGCAAGCCGCTGATCGCCGTGAACCACCTGGAAGGCCATGCGCTGTCGGCCCGGCTTTCCGACGATACGCCGTTCCCCTACCTGCTGCTGCTGGTCTCGGGCGGCCATTGCCAGTTCCTCGCCGTCGAGGAGGTCGGCCGCTACCAGCGGCTCGGCACCACCATCGACGATGCCGTGGGCGAGGCATTTGATAAGACCGCCAAGCTGCTCGGCCTGGGCTATCCCGGCGGCCCGGCGATCGAGCGGCTGGCGCGCCAGGGCTCGGCCACGCGCTTTGCCCTGCCACGCCCCTTGAAGGGCAAACCCGGCTGCGATTTCAGCTTTTCCGGCCTCAAGACCGCCGTACGCCTGGCATTGGACAGCCTGGGCGAGGCGCCGGGCGAGCAGGACAAGGCCGATCTGGCGGCGAGTTTCCAGGCGGCGGTGCTGGATGTGATCCTGGACCGCAGCCGCCATGCCATCGCGGCTTTCGATGCCATCCACGGCTCGAAAGGCCGCCATCTGGTGGTGGCCGGCGGCGTCGCCGCCAATGCCGCCCTGCGCGACAGCCTGCGCCGGCTGGCGGAACAGAACGGCATGAGCCTGAGTGTGCCGCCGCCCCGGCTCTGCACCGACAATGGCGCCATGATCGCCTGGGTCGGGCTGGAACGCCTGCGCCGGGGCCTCACCGACGGGCTGGATGTCTCCGCCCGCGCCCGTTGGCCGCTCGATCCGACAGCGGAAGCCAAGCCCTTCGCCGGGGCCAAGGCATGAGCATGAACCGCATCGGCATTTTGGGGGCCGGCGCCTGGGGCACGGCGCTGGCGGCGCTGGCGGCCGAGAAGGGCGAGGCTGTGCTGTGGGCGCGCAATGCCGGTCTCGCCGCCGAGATCAACGCCACAAAACGCAACGAGCCCTATCTGCCCGGCATCGCCCTGCCGGACAGCCTCACCGCCACGGCTGCGCTTGAGGAACTGAAAGACTGCGATGCCATCCTGCTGGCGATGCCGTCGCAGACCGCGCGGCATTATGCCGGCCTGCTCGGCGCCGGAAAGCCATTGGTGCTGACCGCCAAGGGCATCGAGATCGAAAGCGGCAAGCTGCTGAGCCAGGTGATCGCGGAAGCCGCCCCCGGCGCGCCGCTGGCGGTGCTGACCGGACCGACCTTCGCCGCCGAGGTGGCGCGCGGCCTGCCGGCAGCGGCGACATTGGCGAGCGACAATGCGGCGCTGGCGCAAGCCCTCTCGGAACGCCTGGCGCGGCCGACCTTCCGGCTCTATGCCGGCGATGATGTGATCGGCGCGCAGATCGGCGGCGCGGTGAAGAATGTGCTGGCGATTGCCTGCGGCATCGTCATCGGACGGCGCTTGGGCGACAATGCCCGCGCCGCGCTGATCACCCGGGGCCTCGCTGAAATGGCGCGGCTGAGCCAAGCATTGGGCGGCCGGCCCGATACCATGATGGGGCTTTCAGGGTTGGGCGATCTGGTGCTGACCTGCTCCGGCCCGCAATCGCGCAATCTCTCGCTCGGCCTGGCGCTCGGCCAGGGCCAGAGCCTGGCCGAGTATCAGGCGGGCAGGCGCAGCATCGCCGAAGGCCAGTTCACCGCCCGCGCGCTGCATGGCCTGTGCGCACGGCTGCAACTCGACATGCCGATTGCGGCGGCCGTGCATGCCATCCTGCATGAAGGCGCCGCCATCGATGCCACCATCGCCGCCCTGCTGGCGCGGCCACTCAAGACGGAATGAGGCTGACTCCATGAAATACTGGCTGATGAAATCGGAGCCTTCCGCCTGGGGCTGGGACGACCAGGTGAAAAAGGGCGTGGAAAGCTGGAACGGCGTGCGCAACTACCAGGCCGCCAACAATATGAAAGCAATGACGCTGGGCGACCGCTGCTTCTTCTACCATTCGGTGGAGGAGAAGCGGATCGTCGGCATCGTGGAAGTGGCCAAGGAATACTATCCCGACCCGACCGACGAGAGCGGCCGCTTCGGCATGGTGGATGTGAAAACCTTCATGCCGGTGAAGCAGCCGGTGACGCTTGAGCAGATCAAGCAGGAGCCGAAGCTGGCGCATCTGCCGCTGATCAAGCAGTCGCGCCTCTCGGTGATGCCGATTGACGCGCCGAGCTGGAAGCTGCTCTGCCAGATGGCCGGCGTGAAGGCGTGAGGGGGAATGAAAAGTACCGTCACTCTCGCGCAAGCGAGAGTCCCATTTCGCCCAAGACATAATGGGATTCCCGCTTGCGCGGGAATGACAAGGAAGGGGGTACGCCATGCGCCCTGAACCCGGCACAAGGCTGATCGAGTTCAGCACCCTGGAAGACCCCGGCGCCAAGGAATTCTCCTTCGGCGAGGGCAAGCAGCGGTTCGAGCTGTTCGTGCTGCGCTGGCAGGGCCAGCTGCTGGCCTATGAGAATGTCTGCCCGCATGCACGCACGCCGCTGAACTGGCGCCCCGGCGCCTTCTTCACCCGCGACAAGAGCGCGCTGATGTGCGGCACCCATGCGGCGCAGTTCGATGCCCTGACCGGGCAATGCTTCCTGGGACCCTGCAAGAACCAGTCGCTGACCCGTTTCCCGGTGCGGCTGGACGATGACGGCTGGGTGGTAGCGGCTTAAGAAGCTGCCTTTTCCGGTGTGCCGACACAGTTGCGGTAGCTTACCGCTTCCAGCGTGGCGCCGCCGAAATCGACCTGGCTCAAATCCACGCCCTCGAATTCCGCGCCGGTGAGATCGGCCTGGCGGAATACCGCGCCGGCAAGCTGCGGATGCATGCGCCGGCCGGTGGCCTTGCCATCGACACCGTAGATATCGACGCCGAAGAACTGCGCGCCGCGCAGCCGGGCACCGGAAAGATCGGCGCGCGACATATCCACGCCATGCAGGGCGGCATGATCGAAGCGCGCCCCGCGCAGGGCGGCGCCGGTAAACACCGTGAACAGCAATTGCGCATCATCGAAGATCGCGCCGGTGAGCTTGGCGCCGGAAAGATCGGCGGCACGCAGATCGCAGGAGCCGAAATTCTGCCCCGTCAGGTCCTCGCCACGGAACACCGCGCGTTCGCCGGTGGCACCCTGCGAGGCGATCCACTGGCTATGGGCTTCCAGCTTCACGGCGACATCGGCCGGCAGGTCGCTGCTCTTGCGGTAGATGGCGCCTTCCAGCTTGGCATTGCCCATCTTCGCCTTGGTGAGATCGACATTGCGCAGATTGGCGCCGCGCAGATCGGCGCCATCGAAACTGGCGCCCTCCACCTTGGCGCCCATCAGGTTGGCATCTTTCAGCCGCGCGCCGGCAAAATTGGCGCCCGAGAGATCGGCGCCGGAGAAATTCGCCGCATAGAGTTCGGCGGTGGCGAAATTCGCTTCCTTGGCCGAGGCGACGGCGAACTTGGCCTGATCGAGCTGCGCGCCCTTGAAGTCGGCGCCGTCGATCTTGGCATCCGTCAGGTCGGTGGAGACCATGCGGCTTTCGCTCTTGCCATCGGCACTGGTGCGCATGAACTGGCCGGGCCGCATGTCGGCCTGGGCGAAGGAAGCCTTGCGCAGCTTCGCCGAACCGAAATAGACGCCGCGCAGATCGGCGCGGTCGAATATCGCGCCGGTCAGGTCGCAGCGGCCGAAATCGGCACCGAACAGATCGGTGCGGCGGAATTCGGCATCGCGCAGATCGGAACTGGTGAAGATGCAGCCGGGCAGGATCGCATCGGAAAAATTCAGCTTGGTGAGCACGAAGCCGGCCATCCGCTGGCCGCGCAATTGCAGGCGCGCGCCATCGTTGCGGCGACCCAAAAAGGCGGCATGGCGCGAGAGCATGACCTGCACGTCGCGCGGCGGGTTAACTGGTGCGGCACACATAGTAGGGTTGTTATGCCACGGCTTTGCCACATAACCAATGCCCGCAAAGCTGGCGGCTGCCATGCGGATTTGTTATGGGTTTAGATATGCCGAGCAAGAAAACCGCCGCCCTGCCGCGCCAGATCACCCTGGCCACCTGGAACATCAATTCGGTACGCGCCCGTCTGGCGCTGATGGATGCTTTCCTGCGCGAATTCAATCCCGACATCCTCTGCCTGCAGGAAACGAAAGTGCGGGACGATGAATTCCCGCACGATTTGTTCAACGACCATGGCTACGCCCATCGGTTGATCCAGGGCCAGCCGGGCTATAACGGCGTGGCGATTTTCGGCCGCATGCCGCTGGAACTGGCCGAGGCAAAACAACTGGTTGGCCGCAACGACAAGCGCCATGTGGCAGCAAAGCTGCCCGATGGCACGGTGATCCATAACTTCTACGTCCCCGCCGGCGGCGACATCCCGGATGTGACGAAAAATGACAAATTCGCCCACAAGCTTGATGTACTGGCGGAAATGACCGCCTGGTCGAAGGGGCTGAAGGCCAAGGGGCGCCAGCATATCCTGGTCGGCGACCTGAATATCGCGCCGCTGGAAAGTGATGTCTGGTCGCACAAGCAGCTGCTCGACGTGGTGAGCCACACGCCGGTAGAGACCGAGGGGCTGCTGAAATTGCAGGCCAGCCACAATTGGGTGGATGCGGTGCGCCATTTCACCCCGGCGACCGAGAAACTGTATTCCTGGTGGAGCTACCGCTCGCCGGACTGGGAGAAGGCCGACAAGGGCCGCCGGCTGGATCATGTCTGGGTCAGCCCGGACCTGGCGCCCCGGCTGAAAGCGGCGCAGGTGGCCAAGACCATGCGCGGCAAGGAAAAGGCCTCCGACCACGCCCCGGTGCTGCTGACCCTGGATCTCGGCCCAGCTTGATACCTGCTGCCCTGGCGCCCAGATGCCATAACCGCGCCATAACCGTCACGCCCGGGCGCTTGGCGAGGTGATGGCACGCTGCTAGGCTTCGCGCGGTTTCGCATAGCAAATACCAAGCAAGATGGGGGCAAGATGAACTGGGCAAAACGGCGGCTGCTGGCCGCGAGTGCTGCAATGCTGCTGGGCCTTGGCCTGGCCGGCTGCGTCACCACCGAGCGGGAAGCGGTCTATAACGGCCCGCCGCAGATCGCCGCGCCGCAGCCCGTTGCCGCCCAGCTTCGCCCTGGCCTCGCCACCACCTATTACAGCGGCACCTACGACGATATCGACAACATGCCGCAGGGCGCGCGCGGCAAGGCGCAGGGCACGCCCGGCCCGGCGGTGACGCAGCTTGAAGCCGTGTCGTCGCGCGGCCGCGTGTTCGATGCCAAGACCGACATCTTCTATGGCATCCGCTTCGAGGGCTATGTGCTGCTCGACAAGCCGGGCCGTTATGGCTTCGCCGCCCGCACCAACGACGGCAACCGTTCCTGGATCGGCAACGTGATGGTTTCGGACGATCCGACCACGCATCCCGAGCGCACCACGCCGACCGTGTTCATCGACATCACGCAGCCGGGCTATTACCCGATCGTGATCATGTATTTCCAGAAGCGCGACTCCGCCGCCTTCTCGTATTTCTGGCAGCCGCCGGGGGCCGCTGGTCTCACCATCCTGCCGCCGAGCGCGATCTCGCACGCGCCGTAACGCATACAAGCCGTTCGGCAAGCAAACACCCCCGGCTAAAACCGGGGGTGTTTTTTTATTCATCGCAACTCATTACCCCCGCACTTGATCCACGGCTGTCCGGTTTAGTTTTGCGAGAGTAGCCGCCGGCCTTAGCCACAACAAAAACCGTCATACCCTGCGGAGGCAGGGCATGACGGTATTGGGTATGACTGGAGAAAGCGGTATCGCACCGCCTCACCCCTGGGGCAGGGCATCCCGCCAATAGGGCTTGAGCGCGGCGAAGGCCTTCCAGGCGGGGCCAAGCTGGGCCAGCTGCATGCTCTGGCGGGCCGCGAACCAGCCGGCAATCGCCGCCGCCGCCGCATCCTCGCCGGCCGCCCCCAGGATGCCGCCGAGCAGTTCATCGCCCACCGCCGCATCATTCAGCGCGCCGAGCGTATCCTGCAATCGCGCCAGCGCCATCGCGGAAAGCTTCACCGGCTTCTTGGCAAACAGATAGCGGAAGAATTCCGTGGCATAGCGCAGCTTCTTGGCGCGGATGCGCAGCCGGTGCAGTTCCGGCACGCTCAATTCGCCATGACGCTCGCCGAGCTTCTTCAGCTTGCGGCGGCGCTGGCGCAGGGTCGCGGCCGCGAAAGCGATGGCCGGCTGCAATGCGGCTTCATGCTGCGCCGGATCGAGCAGGGTGAGCGCTTCCGCCTCGCTGGCTGCCGCCAGCCGCGTGAGCCGCAGCAGCCATTGCGTGGCGCGCGGGCTGGCCAATGCCGATTGCAGGGCCTGCTGCGCCGCCTGGCGGCGGGCATCGAGCAGGGTTTGCAGATGCTCCAGCCCCTTGATGCCCGGCTCGGCGGCGCGCAAAGGCTGTAGCGTTTCTTCAATGAAGACATCGAGATCGCGGCGCTTGCCAAGTGGCGCGTTGAGCCAGCGCAGATCGGCGATCAGGGCTTCGAGCCAGCTTGGCGGCAGGATCGGGCTGAAAATATCCAGCGCCGAGCGCAGCCGGCGCAGCGCGACGCGCATCTGATGCACGCCTTCGCTGTCCTGGCCCAGCAGCACGGCCTGGATATTGGCCTCGAACTGCGCCAGGCAATGGCGCAGGATGGCACAGGCAGCGGCAATCGCGCTGTCGGTTTCCGGCACGCTCGCGGCAATCTCGGCGGCGCGCGCCGGCACCGGTACGATCAGGCCAAGCCCAATGGCGAGCGGCAAAGGCGCTGCAGCGCCGAGCAGGCACGGCTTGAAATCGCGGCAGAGCGACAGCGCCAGTTCGGCCGCCGCCGCCGCCGGCATGTCCTCGAAACGCAGCACGGCAATCGCTTGGCGCTGGCGACCTCGTGCGAGATCCAGGCGCTCAAGCTGCAGGCGGCCCTGGCTGAGCGGCAGGGTGATACGCTCGATGCGGCCCTGGGCGAGAATCTCCAGCGGGCCTAACGCAGCGATATCGGGCAGAGGCGCGGCATTGGCGCGAAACGGCAACAGATGCGGTGCGGTACCTTCATTGAGGCAAAGCCAGCCGGCCTGGGCCAGACTGCGGGAACCAGCTTCGTCCGCTGCCGTATCGACCAGGGCGATTTCACGCCGCGTTGTGCTGGCACGGCCATTGAGCAGGGTGGTGAGCAGCGGATGGCGGCGCAGCCGCAGCAGATCATCGGCGGCGATCCCCAGGCAGAGCGTGGTTTGGGGCATGGGTTCCTGGGGGTCGCGCATGGCGGCGGACTCTAGCGAGGCCCGCCGCGAGTCTCAATCGCGCCGCGCAAAGGCTTATGCTGATTTAACATTTCTGCCCAGGTTGGCCCCGGAACGCAGCAGGTAAGTGTTTCTGTTTAATGACAGTTCAGTGACAGAAACAGCTGGCGAGTGATTCAGGGACGCTTCAGCAGCCGGGCCAGCAATTCGCCCAACGCCTGCTTGCGGATCGGCTTGGCCAGCATGGTGCAGCGGTCGCGAACGAGGTGCTGCGCAGGATATCGGCATCGGCGGTGCCGGAGATGAAGACCAGCGGCAGCGACGGCAACAGCCGCAGCGCGCGTTCGCCGAGTTCCATCCCGGTCATGCCCGGCATCATCACATCGGTGATCATCAGCGCGATGCTGGTATCCGATTGCAGGATATCGAGTGCCGCCGCGCCGGAGCCCACGGCCCGCACGCGATAGCCCAGGCTTTCCAGCAGCAGGCCGACCGTGGCGCGCAGATCGGCATTGTCGTCCACCAGCAGGATGGTCGGGCCTTCCGGTTCACTTTCGGACGAGGATGTCGCGGTCACCACCAGTGCCGGCAGATGCAGCATGATCTCGGTGCCACGGCCCGGCATGCTGTCGATGCGCACATGGCCGCCGGACTGGGTGATGAAGCCATGCACCATGCTGAGGCCAAGGCCGCTGCCCTTGCCGATTTCCTTGGTGGTGTAGAACGGCTCGAAAACACGGGCACGCACTTCCTCGCTCATGCCGCTGCCGGTATCGATGACGCTGATGACAACGAAACCTTGCTCGCTGCTATGCGCCGCTTCATCACTGGGGCGCAGGTAATTGGTGCGGATGGTGAGCGTGCCGCCGCTGGGCATGGCATCGCGCGCATTGAGCGCCAGGTTTATCAGGGCATTTTCGAGCTGGCCGGGATCGACTTCCACTTCCGGCAGCCCGGGCGCCAGGCTGGTGCGCACCGCCACCTGATCGCCCAGCGTATGGCGCAGCACATTCGACACGTTGAGGATCAGCGCATTGGCATCCATGCGCTTGGCCCGCAGATTCTGCTGCCGGCCGAAGGCCAGCAGGCGCTGGGTCAGTTCAGCGCCGCGCGCCGTGCTGTGCAAAGCCTGGTCGATCAGGCGGCGGCTGAAATCATCGGACACCCGCATGTCCAGCAGTTCCAGATTGCCCATCACCACGGCGAGCAGATTGTTGAAATCATGCGCGATGCCGCCGGTAAGCTGGCCGATCGCCTCCATCTTCTGCGACTGGCGCAGCTGTTCGCGCATTTCCTCGGCGCGGCGGCGCTCGGTGATATCGTGGATCACGCCGATATAGATCGGACGCTCTTCCAGCGTGGCTTCCGCCACCGCCAGTTCGAACGGGAATTCGCTGCCATCCTTGCGCCGGCCCAGCACTTCGCGGCCGATACCGATGATGCGCCTCACGCCGGTTTCGCGGTAATTGCGCACATAGCCATCATGCTCGTCGCGGTAGGGCGCCGGCATCAGCATCTTGACGTTGCGGCCCAGCACTTCCTCCGGCGCATAGCCGAACAATCTCTGGCAGGCCGGATTATACAGCTGGATGATGCCGCCATGATCGATCAGGATCACGCCGTCGATCATGGTGTCGATTACTGTGCGTAACACTTGTTCCGTCTGCATGACAAAAAGCATACAATGGTTTTAGGTGCATTTCTTATGAATTAAGGCTAATATTACGACCAATGGTTGTGTAATCTGGTATACACATCATCCTGCATGGTGGGTGGCCATGGCCCGGATACTAGTCGTTGACGATTACGCTGACTTCCGCCTCCTGCTGCGACGCATGCTGGAGCCGGAAGGGCATAGCGTGCGCGAGGCCGATGACGGCCAGGCCGCGCTGGCCTTGCTGGAGCAGGAGCCGTTCGATCTGGTGATCACCGATGTGCTGATGCCGCAAAGCGACGGCATCGAAGTGCTGAACGCGCTGCGCCGCTCCGCCAAGGCAACGCCTTCAGCCAAGGCCATCCCGGTGATTGTCACCTCGGGCGGCGGCTCCACCATGGATGCCGACATGGCATTGGAACTGGGCGGCTTTCTCGGTGCCCATGCCATGCTGCGCAAACCGGTGCGGCGCCAGACCCTGCTGGATGCGGTGGCGACGGCACTGGCGCCGAAAGCCGGCTAGGTCCGTTACGCCGCGCGGCGCAATGCCTCAGCCGCCTTCTCGGCGATCATGATGGTGGGTGCATTGGTGTTGCCGCCGATCAGGTTGGGCATCACCGAGGCATCCGCCACATAAAGCCCATCCAGGCCGCGCAGCTTCAATTGCGGATCGACCACCGCCTGGGGATCATCGGCGCGGCCCATGCGGCAGGTGCCGACCGGATGATAGATGGTGTCGGCGCGGGCGCGGATCGCGGTTTCGAGATCAGTATCGCTCTGCGGCAGCGGATAGAGCGGGCGCGGCGCATGTGCCGCCAGGCTCGGCGCCTGCAGGATGCGGCGCATCATCCAGGCGCCGCGTTTCAGGGTTTCGGCATCGCGGCAGTCGCTCAGGAAACGCGGATCGATGCGCGGCGCGGCGAAAGGATCGGCGGATGCCAGCCCCACTTCGCCCCGGCTATGCGGCCTGAGCACGCAGACATGGCAGGAATAACCATGGCCCCAATGCTGCTTGCGGGCATGATCATCCACCATGGCGACGACGAAATGCAGCTGCACATCCGGGCGCTCCAGCGCCGGATCGGTTTTCAGGAACGCACCGCTCTCGGCGAAATTCGAGGTCAGCATGCCGCTGCGCTCGCGCTGCCATTGCCGCCAGGCCTTCAGCATCACCGGCAGCGATTTCAGCGAATGGCCGAACAGCTCGGCTGAATCGACGCGGTAATGCTCCAGGTAATCGAGATGATCCTGCAGGTTCTGGCCGACACCGGGCAGCTCATGCTTCACCGCGATGCCATGGCGCTGCATCTCCGCCGCCGGGCCGATGCCGGAAAGCAGCAGCAGCTGCGGCGAGCCGAAGGCACCGGCCGAGAGCACCACGGCACGGCCGGCGCGGGCTTCGAGATCGAGGCCGCGCAGGCGGTAGCGCACGCCGGTGGCGCGGCCATTTTCCAGAATCACCCGGCTCACCTGCGCGCCGGTGACGATGGCCAGGTTGGCGCGCGCCCGCACCTCGGGCGTGAGATAGGCTTTCGCCGCCGAGCAGCGTTCGCCATTCTCCTGCGTCACCTGGAACCAGCCGGCGCCTTCCTGCTCAGGCCCGTTGAAATCCGCATTGCGCGGAATCTGCGTCTCATCGCAGGCTTTGAGAAAATCACCGGCAAAGCGGTTCGGGCTGCGCAGATCGGAAACCGCCAGCGGCCCGTCGCGGCCATGCAGGTCGCTGTCCAGGTCGGGCCGCAGGTTGCGCTCGGCGCGGCGGAAATAGGGCAGCACATCATCCCAGCCCCAGCCGGCCAGGCCCCATTCATCATAATCGCGGCGATGGCCGCGAATGTAGATCATGGCATTGATGCCGCTGGAACCACCCAGCATCTTGCCGCGCGGCTGGTAGCCCTGGCGGCCATCCAGCATGGCTTGCGGCGTGGTCTTGAAGGCCCAGTTGCGCCAGGGTGCGGGCATGAACAGGGCGGCGCCGATGGGCAGCTGGCAGGCCATGATATCATCCGGCGGGCCGGCTTCGAGCAGGCAGACCTTGATGCGGCCATCGTCGCTCAGGCGCCGCGCCAGCACGCAACCGGCGGATCCGCCGCCAACGATCACATAATCGTACATCGCCCCCTCCCGGATTTTTTAGTCGTTATGGCGTCACGATATTGAAGCGTTCGCCCGGCGGCTCGATCTGGCGCATCAGGTCGAGGAAGGCGAGCGGATTGCCCGACAGTTTGACATCGCCGGTGAGCAACGCCACCGGCAAACTGAGATCGCGCAGCGCGATGCGGTTCCAGGTGGCGCGGCTCATGCTCACGGTAGCGTTGGCATCCGCTGCCTGCACACCCTTGCGGTGATTGAGCACGCTGTTCTTGAGGAACATGTGGAATTGCTCATTGGTATCGGTGAAGCGCCAGTTCACCGAGATATCCTTGCCCTCGACCTTTTCCGGATCAATGCGCACGGCGAGGAAATCGAACATCAGATCGGTGCCGAGCGAGGCGACGATATCGGGGCTGGCGGTGCTGCCCGCAGGCAGCTTGGCCAGACCGCCGCGCAATTCCTGCGCACCGAGCAGATAGAGATTGCGCCACACGCCGGACTCCGCTTGATAACCCAGCTGCTCCAGCGCATCGGCCTGCAGATTGCGCGCCGCCATGTTCTGCGGCTCGGCGAAAACCAGATGGGTCAGCACTTCCGCCACAAAGCGGTATTCGCCCTTGGCGTAGAATTCCTGCGCTTTTTTAAGCAAAGCGGCACCACCGCCCATGAATTCGACGTAATGCTTCGCGCCCTGCTCCGGCGGCAGTGGATCGAGCCGCGCCGGGTGGCCGTCATACCAGCCGAGATAGCGCTGATACACCGCCTTGGCATTATGCTTCAGCGTGCCGTAATAGCCCCGGTTATGCCAGGGCTGCTCCAGCACCTTGGGCAAGGTGATGCGCTCGGCAATCTCTGCCGGCGTCAAGCCCTGGTTGGCCAGACGCACCGACTGGTCATGGATGAACTTGTAGAGGTCGCGGGTCTTTTCCATCACATCGGCAATGCGCGTCTCGCCCCAGCGCGGCCAGTGATGGCTTGAGAAGGCAACATCGGCGCGGCCCTGGAACAGCTGCATCGCCTCATCGATGTAATAGGCCCAGGCACGGCCATCACGCACCAGGGCGCCGCGCAGGGTGTAGAGGTTATGCATCGTGCCGGTGACGTTTTCCGCCAGGCAGAGCGCACGCAGGTCGGGGAACAGGATATTCATTTCCGCCGGCGCCTCGGTTTCCGGCGTCATCTGGAATTCCATGGTCACGCCATCGATCGCCAAGGTCTGGCCGGTGCGCTCGATCAGGTCGGTGGGCGCGATCAGGCTGTAGGTGCCGCCGGCCGATACCGACTTGCCCAGGCCGGTATCCACCTGGCCCTGCGGCCCGCGCGCCAGGCCGATGCCGAACTGGTATTCGGCACGGCGCGTCATGGCGGTGCCGAGCAGCACATTCTCGCTGACCGCATGCTCCATGAAATGCGCAGGCGCGATCACCCGCACCTTGCCGGCCTTCACATCGGCTTCGTCGATCAGGCCGCGCAGGCCGCCGAAATGATCGATATGCGGATGGGTGAGCACCACCGCCAGCACCGGCTTCCTCGGGCGGTGCTTGTAGAGCAGCTCAAGCCCGGTCTTGGCGGCTTCCGCGATCAGCAGCGTATCGATCACGATATAGCCGTTCGGGGTTTCGACGAAGGTCATGTTGGCGATGTCGTAGCCGCGCACCTGATAGATGCCGGGCTTGACCTCGAACAGGCCATGCTGGTTGTTCAGCTTGGCCTGGCGCCACAGCGACGGGTTCACCGTATCCGGCGCCGCCTCGCTGGCATCGATGAAATCATAGGATTTGCGCGAGAAGGCGACCGGCGCCGTCTTGCCCGGGATCTCGGTATTCTCCAGGGCGGCGATGAAGCCGCGCCGGGCTTCCTCGAAATCGCGCTGATCGGCGAAGGGCAAGGCAGCGGCCATCGCCTTGTTCCGCTGGAGCGTCTGCTCGCTGGCCGGCTTGGGACGCTCGGCCTCTTGTGCCTGGGCGGCAAAGCTCAGGCCAGTACAGCCAAAGCCAAGCAGGCCCAGCACCGCGATACAGAATCCCACCTTGCGCATTTCCCACCCCTTGCATTCTTCTGTAGTCACTTGACTACACTTTGCGCCAGTATAGCCCGGACGCAAAACCCGGCAAGCAGTAACTAGCGTTCCGACAGAGCACCGAGACGGCGGGCGAAGGCGCGCGGCAGGGCGGCACGCGGCTGCTTCTCGAAGCCGGCGGCGGCGCGCAGGAAAGGTTCAAACACCAGGAAGCCGAGGCCGGCCGCCGCCAGCACCACGACATCAAGCGCCGCCTGCTCGCGCTTCTGGCCGCCCTGCACACGATGCTCGATCACCCGGCGCAAGGTCGGGAAATCGCTTTGCAGGCTGCGCGGATCGGCGCCATCCAGCAATTGCCGCGCCAGGATGCGCCAATAGGCATCGCGTTGCAGCGTGGCGGCGAACACCGCTTCGGTAAGGCTGCCATGGGCCGCGCCGCGCGCGATGCCCTGGCCCGCCGCCCGCGCCAGGGCATCGGCCTGATCCTGCATCACGGCGCGCAGCAGACCTTCCTTGCTGCCGAAATGACGATGCACCAGGCCGTGATTGACCTTGGCCGCCAATGCAATATCGCGCACCGATACGCCGCTATAGCCGCGCTGGGCGAACAGCCGGGTCGCCGCCGCCAGCAGGGCCCGCTTCGGGTCTTTCTGGCGCGCAGCCGGCCGCTTCGGCTTTGCCGCCATGGTCAGATGCTGATCACCAGCAGCCAGAGGCTGGTGATCAACAGGCAGAGGATGGTCAGCACGATGCCGACGGCGCGGCCGAACGAGGTGCGCTCGCTGCCCATCAGGCCCCAGGCATGCAGCAGGCGGCCAAGCAGCAGCCCGCCGCCCAGGCCATGCAGCGCCCAGGCCGGGATGCCACGGTATTCCAGCATCGCCAGCAGGATCAGCGCCAGTGGCACATATTCGATGAAATTGGCATGCACGCGGCAGGCCCGCGCCAGGGCCGGATGGCCGCCATCGCCGATGCCGACCTTGTAGCGGCCACGCAGGCGGATCACCGCGAAGGTGAGGGCAACGAGCAGCAGGCCGAGCAGGCCGCCATAGATCGGCGTGATGGCGAAAGTATGCGGCATGGACGGCCCTCCCTTCTGGTTGCAGATCACCTTTCAAGCACGGTGATACGGTGGAATGACATACCACAAACCGTGATGACCGCGCAGCAGTGACGTTTTTTCTTTGCTTCGCATCGCCAAAGGCACTAATCGCAGAGGCAGGGGGGATCGCAGGCGCAACTCAAGGAAGCAAAATTTTCATGCGTCCGGTCTGGCTGCTGATAGTCGCAATGTCGCTGGCGCCGCTTCTGGCTCTCGCGGGCAATGCCGTATTGCCGCAAACGCCTTCCCTGGTGGAAAACGCCGGCACGCAGCATCGGCTGCTGGTGCTGTTTCCCCCGCATCTTGATTCAGACGCCGCGCTGAAGCGTGTAACCCGGCATGGCCTGCCGCTGGCCGAGGGCCGCGCCGGTTCCTGGCTGGTGGCGGGTGGCAATGGCCTGGCTGCGGCGCTCTATGGCGACGGCGCCTGGCTGGTACTCGATGCCGAAAGCTGGCTTGCCGGCTGCTTTACCCGATCTTCCTAACTCATTTCATTGTCTCAAGGATATTGCCATGCTCGCTTCCCTTCTCGCCATTGATGCCGTTGCCGACCTGCGCCGCCGCGCCAGCAGGCTGTTCGTTGTGTGGCTGTGGCTGCATGTGCCGCTGCTGGCCGCGATCGGCTGGTTCAACGGCACCGCCGTGATCGTGCCCACCATCCTGGCCGTACTGCTGGCATTGGCGGCGCATATCTTCGCCGCGCGCGATCCGGCGGCGCCGGCCACGCGCTATGTGGTTGCCGCCGGTTTTGTCGGCATGGTGTCGCTGCTGGTCAATGCCGCCGCCGGGCCGTGGCAGATCGACGTGCATATGTATTACTTCGCCGCCTTCGCCATTCTCACCGCCTATTGCGACTGGCGCACCTTGCTGCTGGCCGCCACGCTCACCGCCATCCACCATCTGGGCCTCAACCTGCTGCTGCCCAGTGCGGTATTCCCCGGTGGCGGCAATATCCTGCGCGTGCTGCTGCATGCGGTGATCGTGGTGGTGGAATGCAGCGTGCTGATCTGGCTCTGCATGGTGCTGGACGGCCTGTTCGGCCGCAGCCAGGCGGCGCTGGATGAAGCGCGGAACAATCTCGCCGACCGCAACCGCATGGAAGCGGAAGCCGCCACGGCCCGGGAACGCTTTGCTGCGTTGCAGGCCGAGCGCGAAGCGAAATTCGAAGCCGCGATCGGCCGCGTTGTGGCCGCCGCCGCCGAGGGCGATCTCTCCCAGCGGGTCGAAACGGCGCAGCTTGACGGCGTGATCGGCCGCTTCGGCGCGGCGCTGAACCGCCTGCTGGCGCGCACCGACGAAGTGATGGACGCGGTGACGGCGATGACCGCCGCGCTGGCCAAGGGCGATCTGCGCCACCGCATCAACGGCCAGTATGGCGGCCGCTTCGGCACCATTGTGCAGGACCTCAACGCCACCGGCGAAGTACTGCGCGATTTCGCCCAGCGGCTGGCGCATAGCGCCGAGGCCGTGCGCAGTGCCGCCGCCGAGATTTCGGAAGGCAGCCAGGATCTGGCGCAGCGCACGGAGTCTCAGGCCGCCAGTATCGAAGAGACGGCAGCCTCGATGCATGAAATCACCACCACGGTGAAACAGAATGCCGACAATGCCCAGGCCGCCAATCAGCTGGCCACCACGGCGCGCGGCACGGCGGAAGCCGGCGGCAGCGTGGTGAACGAAGCCGTGGCGGCGGTGACGCAGATCGAGGCAAGTGCGGGCAAGATTTCCGATATCGTCGGCCTGATCGACGAGATCGCGTTCCAGACCAACCTGCTGGCGCTGAACGCCTCGGTCGAGGCCGCCCGCGCCGGCGAGGCCGGCAAGGGTTTCGCTGTCGTGGCGCAGGAAGTGCGCGCCTTGGCGCAGCGTTCGGCCAATGCCTCGAAAGACATCAAGGCGCTGATCCAGGCTTCCAACGCGCAGGTGAAAACCGGCGCCGCGCTGGTGAATCAGACCGGCACGCGGCTGGGCGAGATCGTCGCCGCGATCAAGAAGGTGTCGGATATCGTCGCCGAGATTGCCGCAGCCAGCCGCGAGCAGGCCACCGGCCTGGAGCAGGTCAACACGGCTGTGGGCGGCATGGACGAGATGACGCAGCGCAACGGCGCGCTGGTCGAACAGACCAACGCGTCGGCGCAGCAGCTATCGGGTCAGGCCAACGAACTGTCGCAGCTCGTCGGCTTCTTCCAGGTCAGTCGCTAGCAGATCGCCCTACAGCACCTTGTGCAGCGTCAGGCGGCGTTCCTCGCCGTCGCTGCCGCGCCAGGCGATGCTGTCGCCTTCGGCCAGGCCGATCAATGCCGCGCCGACCGGCGTGGCGATGCTGATGCGGCCGAGCGCGATATCAGCTTCCACCGGATAGACCAGCATGCCGCTCTGCGCCTGGCGCTGGTCGCCATAACCGAACAGCAGCGGCCGGTGCATGGCGGCCACCTGACGGTCTAGCTGCGCCTGCGGTTTCAGGCTGGCGCGCTCCAGTTCATCCAGCAGCATGCCGCCGAGTTCCGGCTGCACGCCTTCCAAGGCCTCGGCCAGCGGCCGCAGGCGATCATAGTCTTCCTCGCCAATGGTGATCGGCGGCAGCGGATTGAGAAAATTCATGATGCGATACTCCTGAATAGCATTTGAACGCGCGCGGGCTTCCAGCCGGCGGCGTCACTGTGGAAAGTTTTGTTGGGTTTGTGGGATGCCCCGGGGCGGGGACGCGGTGTGTTACGCGCGCGCCGCCGGGGCGGCATCGCCTGCATGCAGGCGGCCGGCGCGGGTGCTTTCAGCAATGCGGCGCGAAACGGTCATAGGTTTAATATGGGGCGGGGAACCGCGCGGCGCAAGGCCAAGCCGCCGCGCGGGAACTTTTACCTGTTCCGGCCCCGGCTTATTCGGCAGCCTGGCCGCGCGCCTGGGCGCGGATCAGGCCGAGGATTTCAGCGGCGGCGGCAGGAATATTGGTGCCGGGGCCGAAAATCGCCGCCACACCGGCGGCACGCAGGAAATCGTAATCCTGCGGCGGGATGACGCCGCCGGTGACGACGAGAATGTCGCCCGCGCCCTGCTTCTTCAGCGCCTCGATCAGCTGCGGAACGAGAGTCTTGTGGCCGGCGGCCTGGCTCGACACACCAATGACATGCACGTCGTTGTCGATGGCATCGGCGGCGGCTTCTTCCGGCGTCTGGAACAGCGGGCCGACATCGACGTCGAAGCCGAGATCGGCAAACGCCGTGGCGATCACCTTGGCGCCGCGGTCATGGCCATCCTGGCCCAGCTTGACCACCAGGATACGCGGGCGGCGGCCTTCCTCGGCGGCGAAGGCTTCGATGTCCTGCTGGATTTTCATGAAGCCGGCATCCCCCTCATAGGCGGCGCCATAGACGCCGGAGATCGAGCGCACCACGGCCTGGTGCCGCGTGAACACGCGCTCCATGGCATCCGACATCTCGCCGACGGTGACGCGCGCCCGCGCCGCCTTCACACAGAGATCGAGCAGGTTGGCATTGCCGCGCGCGCCGGCTTCCAGTTCGGCAATCGCCGCCTCGGCCGCTGCCTTATTGCGGGTGTTGCGGATGGTCTTGAGCCGCGCGACCTGGCTTTCGCGCACGCGGGTATTATCGACTTCCAGCGTCTCCGGCTTCTCGTCCTTGGCCGGGCGGTACTTGTTGACGCCGACGACGACTTCCTCGCCCTTGTCGATGCGCGCCTGGCGCCGCGCCGCGGCTTCCTCGATGCGCAGCTTGGGCATGCCGCTTTCCACCGCCTTGGTCATGCCGCCCATGCTTTCCACTTCCTGGATCAGCGCCCAGGCATGTTCGGCGAGAGAATGGGTCAGCGCCTCGACGTAATACGAGCCGGCGAGCGGATCCACCACCTGGGTGATGCCGGTTTCTTCCTGGATGATGAGCTGGGTGTTGCGCGCAATGCGGGCGGAGAATTCGGTCGGCAGCGCGATGGCTTCGTCCAGCGCGTTGGTATGCAGCGACTGGGTGCCGCCAAGCACGGCGGCCAGGGCCTCGATGGCGGTCCGCACTACGTTATTGTAGGGGTCCTGCTCGGTGAGCGAGACACCAGAGGTCTGGCAATGGGTGCGCAGCATCAGGCTGCCGGATTTCTTCGGCTTGAATTCCTTCATGATGCGGTGCCACAGCAGGCGCGCGGCGCGCAGCTTGGCCACTTCCATGAAGAAGTTCATGCCGATGGCGAAGAAGAAGGACAGGCGCCCGGCGAATTCATCCACATTCATGCCGGCATCGATCGCGGTGCGGACATATTCCAGGCCATCGGCCAGCGTGAAGGCCAGTTCCTGCACGGCGGTGGCGCCGGCTTCCTGCATGTGGTAGCCGGAAATCGAGATCGAGTTGAACTTCGGCATGTTCTTGGCGGTGTAGCCGATGATGTCCGCGATGATCCGCATGCTCGGCGCCGGCGGATAGATATAGGTGTTGCGGACCATGAACTCCTTGAGGATATCGTTCTGGATCGTGCCGGAAAGCTTCTCCGCCGGCACGCCCTGCTCCTCGGCAGCGACGATGTAGCAGGCCAGCACCGGCAGCACGGCGCCGTTCATGGTCATCGACACGCTCATCTTGTCGAGCGGGATGCCATCGAACAGGATCTTGGAATCCTCCACGGAATCGATCGCCACGCCGGCCTTGCCGACATCGCCGACGACGCGCGGATGATCCGAGTCATAGCCGCGATGGGTGGCGAGATCGAAGGCGACGGAGACGCCCTGCTGCCCGGCGGCGAGATTCTTGCGGTAGAAGGCGTTGGATTCTTCCGCCGTGGAAAAACCCGCATACTGGCGAATTGTCCAGGGCCGGTTGGCATACATGGTGGCGCGCACGCCGCGCGTGAACGGCTCGACGCCGGGGAGCTGGTGGATTTCCAGCCCTTCCAGGTCGGCGGCGGTGTAGAGCGGCTTGACCTTGATGCCTTCCGGCGTCTCCCAGATCAGGTCGGAAACCGGCTTCTCGCCGAGTTCGCGCGCCGCCAGCTTGGCCCAGGCTTCCGGAAAAGTGATCGTGTTATCGCCCATGGTCTCGGCCCCACCCGTCGTCATCGCATCATATTGCACTGCAATGACGCAGTATGCCGGGGAAAAACCCGCTGTCAAATGGGTGTTAGAATTTTACCATTTGAAGAGAACGGGAGGCGAACGATATTCAGGGCAGGCTGGCCGTGCCGGGGCCGAGGGCGCGCTGCATCAGCAGGGTATCGCGCCAGCCGCCCTGTTTCAGCCCAACCCCTTCCAGCGTGCCGACTAGGCGGAAGCCACAGCGGTGATGCAGCGCCACGGAAGCAGCATTTCCCAGGCCATTGCCGATGATCGCCACCATCTGGCGCCACGGCCCGATCTCGCAGCGGCGGATCAGTTCGGCCAGTAAAGCGCCGCCGATGCCGCGCCCGGCCAGGCCCGGCGCCACATAGACCGAGTTTTCCAGCGTGAAGCGGTAGGCCGAGCGCGGCCGGTACAGCGTGGCATAGGCATAGCCGAGCACGCTGGCCTCGCTGCCGGCATCGTCGCAGGCGACGATATAGGGCAGGCCGGCGGCGCGCACGGCAGCGTGGCGGCGCAGCATTTCCTCCAGATCGGGGGCTTCCTCCTCGAAGCTGGCGAGGCCATGGCGCACATGATGGGCATAGATCGCCTGCACGGTGGCAAGGTCGCCCAGGCCGGCATCGGCATCGCGCAGATGCGGCAGGGCATAGGGGGCGGATTGGCTGCGGGGGGCAAATTGGCTTTGGGGAGCAGGGGCTGTGTTGTGCATGACCCGAGCTTGCCGTGCCGTTGTATATAAGTAAAATTTTGTCTTGTTATGCTGATCATAAGGAATTCTTTGCCATGCGCGGGCTGAACCTGGACCACCTGCAGGCCTTCGCCGATATCGTGGCGCTGGGCAGCTTCTCGGCGGCGGCGGCGCGGCGCGGCCTGACCCAGCCGGCGATCAGCCTGCAATTGCGCCAGCTGGAAAGCCGGCTCGGCGCGCGGCTGATCGAACGGGTGGGCAAGCGCGTGCTGCCAACGGCGGCGGGCAGCGCCCTGCTGCTGCATGCCGGGCGGATCGATGCGGCGGTGGAAGCAGCGGTGGCCGACCTGGCACAGCATGCAGCCGAAGTCGGCGGCCGGGTGCGTATCGGCTCCGGCGCCACTGCCTGCATCTACCTGATGCCGCCGCTGCTGCGCGAACTGCGCCAGCGTTTCCCCGGCCTGGAGCTGACGGTGAATACCGGCAATACCGACGACATGCTGCGCGCCGTGGCCGAGAACCGGCTCGACCTGGCCCTGGTGACATTGCCGCCGCGCCGGCGCGGCCGGGTGCCGGAACTGGGCCGCGCCTTCCAGGCCGAGCCGCTGCTGAATGATGAATTCGTTGCCGTGGCACCGGGCGATTTCGCCGCCTGGCCAAAAGCGGTGACGCCAGCCTGGCTGGCGCAGCAGCCCCTGGTGCTCTACGAGACCGGCGCCAATACCCGCAGCCTGGTGGATACCTGGTTTGCCGGCGCCGGCCTGGCGCCGCGCGCGGCGATGGAACTGGGCAGTGTCGAAGCGATCAAGCAACTGGTCGGCGCCGGGCTCGGCCTCACCGTGTTGCCGCGCATGGCCCTGCCGCAAACGGCGCAGCCCGACGATGCCCTGAGTTGGCGCTCGCTGGCACCGAAGCTGACCCGCAAGCTGGCCCTGGTGCTGCGCCGCGACAAGCCGTTGCAGCGCGGCCTGCGCGAAACCCTGGCCGCCTTCCGCCGGCTCGGTTGAGCCGCTACACTCCCGCCATGCCGACGAAGAAAGTTCCGAACTCGCCCGTGAAGCTGCGCATCGTGCTGGATGACGAGGCCTTTCTTGGCCCCGGCAAGGCCGATCTGCTGCAGGGCATTGCCGAGACCGGCTCGATTGCCGCGGCCGGGCGCCGGCTGGGCATGAGCTACAAGCGCGCCTGGCTGCTGGCCGAGACCCTGAACGGCTATTTCCGCACGCCTTTGGTGACGGCGGCGACCGGCGGCAAGGCCGGCGGCGGTGCCACATTGACCAAGCTGGGCAGCGAGGTGCTGGCGCGCTATCGCGCCATGGTGGCGGCGAGTGAGGCGGCCTGTGCCGCCGATGTGGCGGCCCTGCGCAAATTGCGCGGCAAAGCCGCGAAATAGATCTGATAGAGCAGCGAAATTTCCGCGCGGCTATAGCGCTTGAGATTCTTCCAGGTCCCGCGTTATAGTTTCCAGGACATAACGGACACTTGAAGCCTGAGGAACAACGCCATGCGTATTCTTGCCGCCCTGCTGCTCGGCCTCGGCCTGCTGTTCAATGCGCCGGCTCAAGCCCAGGCACAAGCCCAGGCCCAGGACCTGCTGGTGTTTGCCGCCGCCTCGCTGAAGAACGCGCTGGACGAGATCAATCAGGGCCAGGCCCCGGGACAGGCTGGCGTCAAGGTTTCCTATGCCGCGTCCTCGGCGCTGGCCCGCCAGGTCGAAGCCGGCGCTCCGGCCGATGTGTTCATTTCCGCCGATCTCGACTGGATGGATTACCTGCAGCAGCGCAACCTGGTGCGCAACGCCACGCGCACCAACCTGCTCGGCAACCGCATTTCCCTGATCGCGCCGGCGGACAGCAAGGCGGCGATCACGCTTGGCAGCAATGCCAATCTGGCAGCCCTGCTGGGCGCCGATGGCCGCCTCGCCATGGGCGACGTGGCCGCCGTGCCCGCCGGCAAATACGGCAAGGCGGCGCTGGAGGCGCTGAATATCTGGCCGCAGGTGGGCAACCGCATCGCCCAGGCCGAGAATGTGCGCGCCGCGCTGGCGCTGGTGGCGCGCGGCGAAGCGCCGCTCGGCATCGTCTACCGCACCGATGCGGCCAGCGAGCCGAAGGTACGCGTGGTGACCGATTTCCCGGAAAACACCCATCCGCCGATCGTCTACCCGGCTGCCATTCTTGCCGCCAGCAAGAATGACGCGGCTGCCGCCTACATGGCCCGGCTGCGCAGCCCGGCCGCCGCGGCGATTTTCGCCAGGCATGGCTTCGCCATGCTGCCGGCGGACGCCAAGATCAACTAGCATCTGCTTGTGACCCTAACGCCGGAAGAAACCACCGCCCTGCTGCTGAGCCTCAAGGTGGCGGGCACCGCCACCTTGCTCAGCATTCCGTTCGGGCTGTTCTTCGCCTGGCTGCTGGCGCGCCGTGATTTTCCCGGCAAGGCGTTGCTGGACGCGGCGATCCATCTGCCGCTGATCCTGCCGCCTGTGGTCACCGGCTACCTGCTGCTGGTGCTGTTCGGCCGCCGAGGCCTGTTCGGCGCCTGGCTGGCGGATAATCTCGGCATCGTTTTTGCCTTCCGCTGGACCGGCGCGGCGCTGGCCTGCGCGGTGATGGGCTTCCCGCTGATGGTGCGCGCCATGCGGCTGTCGCTCGAAGCCGTGGACCAGAAACTCGAACAGGCCGCCGGCACGCTCGGCGCCAATGCTGCGGTGGTCTTTCTCACCGTCACGCTGCCGCTGATGCTGCCGGGCCTGCTGGCCGGCGTGGTGTTGAGCTTCGCCCGCGCGCTGGGTGAATTCGGCGCCACCGTCACCTTCGTTTCCAACATCCCGGGCGAAACCCAGACGTTGCCCACCGCGCTCTACACCTTCACCCAGGTGCCGGGCGGCGACGGGCCTGCCATGCGCCTGACGCTGATTTCCATTGCGCTGGCCGTGGCGGCGCTGATCGTGAGCGAGATTCTTTCACGCCGCGCCACCAGGCTGGTGAGCGGGCAATGAGGCAAAGCCGTTGAGCCTGGACGTCGATATCCGCCACAGCCAGGGCGACTTCACGCTGGCGGCGCGGTTCCAGTGCGGCGCCGGCGTCACGGCTTTGTTCGGCCGTTCCGGTGCGGGCAAGACCACCTTGGTGAACCTGATCGCCGGGCTGATCAGGCCGCGCGAGGGCCGCATCGCCGTGGATGGCCGCGTGCTGGTGGATACGCGGGCGAAGATTTTCCTGCCGCCGCACAAGCGCCGCATCGGCTATGTGTTCCAGGATGCGCGGCTGCTGCCGCATCTGGATGTGCGCCGCAACCTGCTCTATGGCCGCTGGCTGGCCGATGGCATGATCAATCCGCGCCGCGATGGCTTCGAGCATACGGTGGCCCTGCTCGGCCTCGAACAATTGCTGGCGCGGCGGCCCGGCACACTTTCCGGCGGCGAGAAGCAGCGCGTGGCGATTGGCCGCGCCTTGCTGGCACGGCCCGCCTTGCTGCTGCTGGATGAACCACTGGCCTCGCTGGATACCGCGCGGAAAGAGGAAATCCTGCCCTATCTGGAACGGCTGCGCGATGAGCTGCGCATCCCGATCGTGCATGTCAGCCACGCGCTGCCGGAAGTGACGCGGCTGGCCACCAACGTGGTGCTGCTTTCGGCCGGCCGGGTCGAGGCCGTGGGCAGCGTGGCGGAACTGGCGGCGCGGCTGGATCTCTATCCGCTCACCGGGCGCTACGAAGCCGGCGCGGTGCTGGCCTGCCGTGTCGCGGCGCATGACGCGCCGCATGGCCTGACGCAGCTGCTGAGCCCGGCCGGGCCGCTCTGGGTGCCGCAGCTTGATCTGGCACTGGATGCCAGCGTGAATATCCGCATCCGCGCCCGCGACGTGACGCTGTTCCTGGACAAGCCGCAGGGCTCCAGCGCCTTGAATATCTTCAGCGGCCAGGTGAGCGAGATCGTGCGGCGCGACGGCGCGGCAGTGGATGTGAAGCTGGATTGCAGTCTTGCGCCAGACCAGGGCAGCGCCGACGTGATCGCGCGCATCACCCGGCTTTCCGCTGAAAGGCTCAACCTGACGCCGGGGCAACGGCTATACGCGGCAATCAAGACCGTGGCGATGGACCGGCGCGGCATCACCGGCCTCGGCCCGCCCGCGATCTAGCCCGGCATCCAGCCCAGGACCCGGGCAGCCTACATCTCGCGGCCCTGTTCGTCGAAAAACACCGTGAGGCCCAGCACCACATCCACGGTTTCGCCGTCTTCCGCCATCGGCAGGAAGATGCGTTCCAGCATGTGCAGTTCACGGTCATGCGGCATGAAGGCATGGCCGCGATACCAGGCCGGACAGCATGTATCAGCCAGCAGATGCAATTCGCGCAGCGGCAAGGCATCGGGCGGCAGGAAACTTTCAATGAAGTCGCCCGGCGCGGTCAGGATGCCATGGCGCCGCATGGCGCCGCCCACCAGCCGCATGCGGAAACGCGGCGCCATCATATCTGCATCAGGAGAGGAAGCATCCGATGGCCGGGGCACCACATCCAGCAGCCATATATTCTCCAGCAGGCGCGGGATGCGCAGCGGATCGATGCTGCGCCGTCCCGGCAGGCGGCCGGGAGCCGGCGCACAATCCAGCCAGTAGCCATGGATCGCATGCACCTTGGCATGTGCGTCTTCAGGCAGCACAAAGGCAGAGGGCTGGAACGGAGCTGCTGGCACGACACCCCGGGGCAGTAACAAAACCGACTTGATGCCCACAATCTACAGCGGAATGCTGCGGGATTGAACACTAGACCTATGTACCCCCCGAGCCTTCCCGGGCCGCCGCCGCCAGCCTAGAATTATGCCCGGATTTGCCGGAGTACATGTGCCATGACCGCCGCGCCGCCTGTCGATGCCTCGCTGGAGGCGCTTATCGATGCCTCGCTGGAGGCCTGGAAAACCGCCGCCGCGCGCCGGCTGGTCGAGACCGTGCCGTTCCACCGCTGGGCCGGATTGAGCCTGCTGGAACTGACGCCGGGGCTGTGCCGCTTAAGCTTTCCCGCCAGCGGCGATGTCCTGGTGACCGGCGGCTATGTGCATGGCGGCATCCTCAATGGCCTGCTGGAACCCGCCGCCTATGGCGCGCTGATCACCCAGTCGAGCGAAGCTGAACATGCCGTGACCGTGGATATCCATGTGCAGCATCTGCGCTCGGTGCCGGCAGGCGCCCAGGCCGAACTGACCGGCCGGGTGGTGCGCCGCGCCCGCGCCCTGGCCTTCCTGGAAGCCGAATGCCGTGTCGATGGCGTGCTGCACAGCCAGGCCCGCATCACCAAGGCCATCTCCCGGCCATGACACACCCGTTACCATGACAAATCAGGCGCCGATCCAGCGGCCGGCAACGGCAGCATCGGGGCGCGTGCTCTGCGTGCTGGGGCCGACCAATACCGGCAAGACCCATCTTGCCGTCGAGCGCCTGCTGGCCCACAAGAGCGGCATCATCGGGCTGCCTTTGCGCCTGCTGGCGCGCGAAATCTACGACCGCGCGGTGGCGATCAAGGGGCCGGCGCGGGTCGCCCTGGTCACCGGCGAAGAAAAGATCGTGCCGCCGCAGGCGCAATGGTTCGTCTGCACCGTGGAGGCGATGCCGCTGGAGCGGCAGTATGACTTCCTCTGTATCGACGAGATTCAGCTCTGCGGCGATGCCGAGCGTGGCCATATCTTTACCGAACGCCTGCTGCATGCGCGCGGCGCGCAGGAAACCATGTTCCTGGGCGCCGACACGATGCGGGCGCTGATCCGCCGCCTGGTGCCGCAGGCGGAATTCATCGCCCGGCCGCGCTTGTCGGCGCTGGAATATGCCGGCTCGAAGAAGCTCTCGCGCCTGCCGCCGCGCTCGGCCGTGGTTGCCTTCTCGGCCAGCGATGTGTATGCCATCGCGGAATTGCTGCGGCGCCAGCGTGGCGGCGCCGCCGTGGTGCTCGGCGCGCTCTCACCGCGCGCCCGCAACGCCCAGGTGGCGATGTTCCAGAACCGCGAAGTGGAAGTGATGGTGGCCACCGATGCCATCGGCATGGGCCTCAATCTCGATATCGAACACATGGCGTTTGCCGAAACCTCCAAATTCGACGGTATCTCGATCCGGCCGCTGACACCTTCGGAGATGGGCCAGATCGCCGGCCGCGCCGGGCGGCACCTGCGCAACGGCACCTTCGGCACCACCAACAATCCCTATGGCGGCGACAGCCCGGCGCTGGACCCGGAAATAATCGAGCGGATCGAGAACCACCATTTCGATCCGGTGCCGGTGGCGCGCTGGCGCAACGCGGCATTGGATTACCGCAGCCCCCAGGCCCTGCTGCGCAGCCTGGACGCACCGCCGCCGCGCGAGGGCCTGGTGCGGGCGCGCGAAGCCGATGACCTGCTGGCGCTGAAGGCGCTGCTGCAGGATGACGACACCCTGCACCGCGCCCAGGGCCATGACCGCGTGCATCTGCTGTGGCAGGTCTGCGAGATACCGGATTTCCGCAAAAGCCTGCATGACGGCCATGTGCGGCTCCTGAGCCAGATCTACCGCCATCTCTGCGACCGCGATGGCCGCCTGCCGGCCGATTGGGTGCAGGGCCAGTTGACCCGCATCGACCGCACCGAGGGCGATATCGATACGCTCTCCAACCGCCTGGCGCATATCCGCACCTGGACCTATATCGCGCACCGTGCCAGTGTGGGTGCCAGTGTTGGGTCTCAACGCAACCTGGGACGCAACCCAGGCAAAAGCGCCGGCTGGCTTGACGACGGCGCGCTTTGGCAGGAAAAGACACGGGCGATCGAGGACAGGCTGTCGGATGCGCTGCATGAGCGGCTGACCCAGCGTTTCGTCGACCGCCGCGCCACGGTGCTCACCAGGCACCTGCGCGATATCAAGACATTGGCAATTCGTATCGCAGAGGATGACGCGCTCATGGTTGAAGGCGAAAGCATTGGCCGCATTGTCGGCTTGCGCTTTACCCCGGACGGGCATGAGACCGGCGAGGAGGAGCGGGCATTGCGCGCCGCAGCGCATCGCGCCCTCGGCCCGGCCCTGGAAGAACGCGCCCGGGAAATCCTCAGCCTCGCCGATGACCGCTTCGGCCTGTCGCCGGAAGGCGCGATCATCCTCAAGGACGATCCGATCCATGCCCATGGCACGGCGCTGGCGAAACTCGCCAAGGGGCCGATGCCGCTGGAGCCGAAACTGCTGCTGCTCGCCGACGAGGCTTTGCCGGCTGAGCATCGCCGCGCCGTGGAAGACCGCCTGCAGCGCTGGCTCGATGCGCATCTGCGCCAGCATTTGGGCGATCTCTACAAGCTGCGCGATGCCGACCTGAAGGGTGCCGCGCGCGGCATCGCCTTCCAGCTCGCCAATGATTTCGGCGCCGTGCTGCGCGAGGATGTGAGCGAATTGCTGCGCGCCATGGACCAGGCGGCGCGCCATCCGCTGCGCCGCCTCGGCGTCACCTTCGGCGAGATGCATATCTTCGTGCCGAAGCTGCTGAAGCCGAAGCCGACGCAGCTCAAGACCCTGCTGTTCTCGATCAACAACGAGAAGCAGCCGCTCAGCCCGCCGCCGCCGGGCCTGACTTCGCTCGATATCATCGAGCCGCGCCCGGAACGCTGGTGGCTCGCCGCCGGCTTCCTGCGCGTCGAGAACCGCGCCTACCGCCTCGATATCGTGCAGCGCATCGCCGAGGGCGCGCGCAAGGCCGAGCAGGATGCCAAGCATCCGCCGGCGATCTTCGCGATTGCTCCGGTAACGCCGATCAAGCCGGAAGCCGCCAAGCCCGAAACCGCCAGCGAGACTGAAGCGGCTGCCGAGGCTGCTGCTGCTGAAGCCGAAGCCGTCGCCGCTGCCGTCGAGGAAATCGAAGCCCCCGCCGAGGCGCCGGTTGAAGCCGTGATCGCGGCTGAAACCCCGGCAGCAGAAGCCCCGGCAGGCGAAAGCGAAGCGCCGGCAACGGATGCTGCGCCTGCGGAAGCAGCAGCACCCGCCACGCCCGCAGCCCAGCCTGTGGCCCCGCCCGCGCGCCGCAAGCCGCGCCCGGATGGTTCCTTCCCACCGGCGGTGGAATGGATGAATCTCGCCGGCTGCGGCACCGAGCAGCTGCGCCTGCTGCTGATCAAGCTCGGCTATCGCCCGGTGCAGCGCAGCCTGGATGACGGCGAGCCGGCGATCGAGATGTTCCTGCGGTCGGGCAAGGCGATCCAGGCCAAGCGCCAGCGCGAACAGGAAAAGCGCCAGCGCGAGGAAGCCATCATCAAGGACAGCCCGTTCGCCGCCCTGGCCAAGCTGAAGCAGCGGTAAAGCGCTGCGGGCCAAGCCGGGGGACGGGGGCCTTATTTCCTTTTAAGCCGTCATGCCCGCGCAGGCGGGCATCCCATTTTATCGGCCCACCCTCGGCTAAAGTGGGGGGCGCCCCGCATTGCTTCAACGTTCCTGGCGCGGTAGTTTCCGCCCAACGTCTCCGTAGCTCAGCTGGATAGAGCGGCTGCGTCCTAAGCAGCGGGTCGGGAGTTCGAATCTCTCCGGGGACGCCAAAACACTTAAATTGTAATGAAACCTGCTGCGCCGTCGGTCAGCAGCCCCTACGGTATTCACCCGGTGTCACCCCGACCTGCCTGAGAAAAGCGCGGGTGAATGTGGTTTGTGATGAGAATTTGCAGGTATGGGCGATTTCAACCAGCGGCAGCGCCGTGTTGCGGAGCAGGTGCTGCGCCAGTTTCAGCCGGCGCTTGCTGACAAAGCGATGCGGAGGAATGCCTATCGTATCACGGAAGGCCCGCGCAAAATGATACGGACTTAAACACGCAATGGCGGCCAATTCCGAGAGGCTGAGTTCATTGTCCAGATTTCTCTCGATATACTCCAGCACCCGGTCCAGCCGGCGCCGGTCCAATGCGCCAAGCCGGTCATTCTGCCTGCTGGCTGGCGGCGCGTCGGTATAAGCCGACGCCAGATGCAGCGCGACCGACATCGACAGATGCTCGATGAACAGGGCGCCGCCCGCACTTTCACTCTCCAGTTCATGCAGGATTCTGTAGCCGCATTGCCGCAGGAAATCATCCCCGATATCGGCAAGGTAGGGAATCTCATCCGGCTTCACCGCACGCGAAGTAATCCCGGACAGCATCGAGAAATGGGTTTTCGGCAGATACAGATGGAGAATGCGCGGCAAGGGAGCGGTGATGCGGATGGAATCTTCGGCCACCCCGATGGGACAGAGCCACAACGTTCCGGGCCGCACTGCCGTCGATTGAAATTGCCCGTTGCCGCGGCGCTCCACTGTCGCCCCCGCGACACCGTCAACCGCCAGGGTTATCTCCATATGATTTGGACAGATGGCCGGAATCTCTCCCGCGCGATGGGCGCGCAGTTCCGCCATCATGCCCTGCCAGCCGCGGCTGGCTGAACTTGCCAGCACGCCGGAGCTGGGAAATTTCGAACCGCCAAAGCGTTCCAGTGAAAGCATCACACCCTCGCCCCTGTATTCCGCATCATCTCGTATGTGAGCCTGCGGAGAGTTTAGCGTCCGCTACATGCGTTGCAGCAAAAAATGTCAACGCAACAGCAAGATGGGCAAATACCACTTGATTCTACTGCTCTAAAGTAGCGTCGGGGTTAAATCAGCGCGGTCGTATTTCGACCAAAGTAGAAGGTCTCATCCTGGGTTCGGGATGTAGGGGGCATTGTTTGGACCAGATGATTCAATCAAGCGGGATGCGTGAATGGCAATGGCTGGAAGAACTGGTTTCCCTGGCAGCGCACCGGCTGGCCGAACCGCTGGCGGCCATCTCCATCAATACATCCACCATCGAGCGGCAGTTGAGACTATCGGCAACACTGGATGATGACATGGCGGATCTGCTCGCCAGCATCCTGGCGGATACGCGCCGTGCGGCCAGCGCGCTTTCGGATCTTCATGCTGTTGCCACCCTGCAATCCGACAATGCCGGCGTGCTGCATGTTCACGAGCTTCTCGCATCGGTGAAGCAATGCGTGCGTGAACTGAATGCACTCAAGACCCTGGAAATCATCGTCCTGCCGCTGGCAGCGGTTCCACCTCTGCGCGGAAACAGATTCCAGATTTCATATGCGATTGCCCATCTGGTGCTGGCGGCAGCCGGTTCGATGGCTGCCACATCGATCATGTTGAGCGCGGCTCATTCCGCAAACCAGATTCAGATCTGGATCATGAATGCGGAAAACTGGATCGATGCCGCGAAAATTACCGAACCGGTATCCTTGAAGGCGCCGGCGGCCATCACCTCTGGATTGGGGCTGTGCTGGTCGCTTTTACGCGCCCATGGCGGTGAACTGGAAATCCGCAGGGCGCCGAATGGTCATGAGGGCTTTGTCTTGTACCTGCCGGCTGCAGGCGAATACGCAGTACCGGCCGGGTAACCGGCCACTGCTTTACTTGCCACACATGCCCGTCAGGGCTTCGCACCAACAATCTCGCCCGCTACCCATGGTTTATTTTTTATAGATGATGCAATCTGTGACCGCCATATGGGGGGCTTTGTCTTCCTGCATGGTTTGATCTCAACTCTTGGAGCAATCATGCCCCGACATGCCTTGGTATTCACCGCCCTCAGTGTTTTTGTCCTGGCCGGGTGCAGCACGGCCGTACCCGTGAGCGGCTCGGCGCGGAATAGTGACGAAACCTTCAAGGGTAACGCTTTTCCCGGTATCGAGCGTTCAGGCAAGATCAACGTAACCTCCAGCCGTGGCGCCACCTGCGAAGGCAGTTATGTCTATATCAACCTGCGTGAGGGCGAAGGCACGCTGAATTGTTCCGATGGCCGCAGCGGCAAGCTCGTTTTTGTGGCTGATGGCTTGAAGGGCATCGGCAATGGCACCCTGGCGGATCAGCCCGTCAGCTTCACCATCGGCGAATAGCCGGCTACGGCGCGACGCCCAGCGCCAGTTCCAGCGCGGCGTCGCAATGTATCAGCGTGGTGTCGAATACCGGCACGCGCAGATTGCGCTGATTGAGCAGCATGCCGACTTCGGTGCAGCCGAGGATCAGGCAATCGGCGCCGCGCGCCACGAGACGCTCGGCGATGGCGATATAGGCCGCCTCGCTTTCAGGCGTCACGATATCGCGGCAGAGTTCTTCATAGATGATGCGGTGCGTCTCGGCGCGGTCGGCGGCTTCCGGGATCAGCGGCGCAAGGCCGGCGGCGGCGAGGCGGCCGGTGTAGAAATCCTGCTCCATGGTGAAGGCCGTCGCCATCAGGCCGGGGCGGCGCAGGTTCTGCTTCTGGATGCTGGCGGCGGTGGCATCCGCGATATGCAGCAGCGGGATCGAGACACCCCGCATCATCTCAGTGGCCAGCTTATGCATGGTATTGGTGGCGAGGATGATGAAGGCCGCGCCGCCGCGCTCCAGCGCCTTGGCCTCGCGGTTCAGGATCGCGCCGGCCTGCTGCCATTCGCCGGCAGCCTGGAGCTTTTCGATGCCGGCGAAATCCAGCGAGCGGATCAGCAGTTCCGGCGAATGCAGGCCACCGAGCCGCTGGCGCGTGCGGGCACAGAGTTCGCGGTAGTAGATCTGCGTCGAGGCGGCAGACATGCCGCCGAGGATGCCGATGACTTTCATCTATCCACCCGGATGGCAGCGGGGGCGACGCGCCGCCGCCTCAGCCTTCCTTCACCGCGACGGGGGCGGAGAAGCTGTAGCCGATGCCGTAGACCATCTTGATCGGGGCTTCGCCGCCGGAGGCTTCCTCGATCTTGCGGCGCAGACGGCGCACCAGGGCATCGATCGAGCGGTCCTCGGCGCGAAGTGAGGGCCGCGACAGCACGCGGGCGATTTCATCGCGCGGGCAGGGCTTGCCGGCGCGTTCGATCAGCGCCGAGAGGAAGGCCACTTCGCTGCCGGTCAGCCGCACGCTGGCGGCATTGGGCGCCGTGAGCTGCCACTGCATCGGCTGGAACTGCCAGCCCGGCGCATCGCTGGCGGGTATTTCGCCGGTATCGCTGGTGCCGGCCTCCGCCGTGGCGCGGGTCTGTTCCAGGCGGCGCAGCACCGAGCGGATCGTCGCTTCGATTTCGCGCAAGGATGCATGCTTCACCAGATAGGCATCGGCGCCGCTTTCCAGGCCCTCGACGCGATCATCGGCACTGGAACGCATGGTGAGCATGACGATGCCGCAATCGGAATCCTGCCGCAATTCGCGCGCCAGATCGAAGCCATTGCCATCGGGCAGATTGACATCCAGCAGCACCAGGTCTGGCACGCCGTGCCAGGCGATATGATTGCGGAAACCGGTGGCATCGCCGATGCCGGTGACCTGATAGCCATGCGCCAGCAGAAAATCCACCAGATCGACACGCAGCGACGGTTCGTCTTCGACGACGACAACGCGAGTCTGGGAGGGTGAAGCTGCTTCGACGCGGGTAACCATTTCCGCAGTATATGTAATTTTATCCTCCCGTCGACTACCTGCGGCGGTGCGGCGGTGCGGCCGCTGCTCTTGCCGAGAAGTTGTATATGATACGCGGCAAATCTCGCTGGATTGCCGGGGGCATCAGATATCCGAGCCGGTGGTGTTGGCGCCGGCCAGCATCATGCCCTCGCGGCGGGCATCGCCGAAGCGGCAGCCGCGCAGGTCGGCCTCGCTGAAATTGGCGCGGCTGAGATTGGCCGGCCAGTTGCGGCCCGTGGGGCGGCCGGCGGGATCGCGCAGCGGCACCGCCAGGAAGCGGGTGCCGCGCGCCTTGATCTTGGTCAGCACCGAACCGGCGAGGTTGGCGCCATCGAGTACCGCGCCATCCAGGTTGGCGCCGTTGAGGTTGGCTTCCGAAATATCGGCCAGCGTCAGATCGGCTTCCGCGAGCTGCACGTTATGCAGATCGGCGCCGCGCAGCATGGCGGCGCGCAGATCGAAAGCCGAGAGATCGAGGCCGATCAGCGAGCGGCCGCCGAGATCGAGCCTAGTGCCGCTGGCGCCGTTGGTATTGATCCACACGCTATGGGCATCGATCAGCGGCTGCAGCCAGTCGGGCAGTTCGCTGGCCGGGCGGCGGCGCACCGCGCCGGAAAGATCGGCGCCATCGAGATTGCATTTCGACAGATCGACATTGCGCAGGTTGGCACCGGAAAGATCGGCGCCGGTGAATTTCGCACCGGCCACCTGGGCGCCGACCAGATTGGCCTCGCGCAGCTTGGCGCCGGAGAAATCCGCGCCGGTGAGATCGGCGCCAGCGAGATTGGCGGCGAACAGATTCGAGCGCGGGAAAATCGCGCTGCCCGCCGAGGACAGCTTGAGCAGGGCACCGGAAAGATCGGCGCCAGAAAAATCCGCGCGCTCGATCTGGGTGTTGGTCATGTTGGTGGCCCGCTCCTCAGCCTCCTCGCGGCCATTCACCAGGCGCAGAATCTTGCCCGGGCGCAGATCGGCATCGCGCAGGATGGCATCATTGAGCTTGGCATTGGTGAGGTTGGCGCCGCGCATGTCGGTGCGCACGAAGCTGCAACCGGAAAGATCGGCGCGGCTGAAATCGGCACCCTGCAGATTGGCAGCATCGCAGCGCGAACCGCGCAGCATCGCATCGGTGAAGGTGCAGCCGGTGAGGATGGCGCTGCGCAGATCGAGGTTCAGGCCGGAAAGGCCGGAAAGATCGATCATGCGCATCACGATGCGCTGGCCTGCCGGCATGTTGGAGGTGAAACGCGCATGGGCCGCAGCCGCCTTCAGGAAGGTGCGGATATTCGGATTCTGATTCTGGGCGCTACTGCCCGCTGGTTCAAACGCCATCGTCATTCACATCACTCATTCGGCGGCATCAATGCCGCCCGCCACAGCTGGTCCTGATCATGCTGCGCATGGTTGAATATCCGGAATTGGCCAGCCGCCGACAAGAATTATTACTGTCGACGAAGGTATTAAGTTGGCTGGATATGCGGTCTGGGGAAATTCGTGGCGATTAGTCGTATTTCGTCAAATTGATGCGCTTCAGGCGGCGGGCAGGCTTATCTCGGCATAGGTGCCTTTGCCTGGATCACTCCGCAACCTTAGTTCGCCATTTTGTGCTTCCAGCAGCCGGCGCACCGCATGCAGGCCCAAACCGGTACCGCGTGCCTTGGCGGCATTGGCACCGCGGAAGAACCGCTCGCCAAGCTGCGCCAGGTCATCCGCCGGAATACCGATGCCGTGATCGGCGATGCCGACCAGCACCTGGCCATCCCGCCGCGCCAGGCTCAGCTTCACAGGCTGATCCGGGCTTGAGTATTTCAGGGCATTGTCGATCAGGTTGCCGCAGATGGTGGCGATCCAGTCGGGGTCGCCGAGCGCCGCCAATGCCTCATCGGCCGGCGCCACGGTGAGCGACAGGCGTCCGGCATTGCTGGCGCCGACATCCCGGCAGAGTTCCTCCAGCAAGGGCTTCAGCAGTACCGGCTCGCGCCGCCCGGCACTCAGGCCGCCTTCCAGCTGCTCGTTGGCCAGGAAGGTATCCATCAGCCGCCGCAGCCTTCGCCCGGCACCACGGATGGTTTCCAGCCGCTGCAACACCGCCTGGCCGGCCTGCGGCAGCAGGTTTTCCAGCATCTCGGCGGCACGGTCGATCACCGCCACCGGCGTGCGGAAATCATGTCCCACCATGTCGATGAACAGACGCTGCTCGCGGCGCAGTTCGCCTTCCTTGTCCAGCGCCGCGCTAAGCTGCACCTGCAACTGCCGCCGCGCCTCCACCTCGTTCGCCAGCGCCTCGTTGCGCCGGGTCAGCTCATTCAGCAGCCGGCTGCCGACCAGGCCGACCAGGGCGATGAAATGCAGCCCGGCATACAGAATGGTGCTCAGCACCCACAGAATCTGTTCCGGCTCAAGCTGCCAGGAAGCATCGCTCGGGCGCAGGAACTGGGCATGGAAGGCACGCAGCAGCGAGGTGCCGCCATGGGCCAGATTCACCGCCACCAAAGTCCAGCGCAGCGACGGCCGCACATTGCTGGCCCAGATCAGATTGATGCCGCTGGCGGTGGCCAGCAGGCCGATGAAAGCGGTGAGGGCGACAATGCGGATGGTGGTGTTTTCCGGCGCCAGCAGCAGCATGGCCGGCCACAATATGATGGTGGTGCCGACCATAAGCCGGGCCAGCCAGCGCAGGGTGGGCCGCCCCACCAGCTGCATCATGCCCACCAGCACCGTGGCATAGGCGGTAACCACCATCAGGTTGGCGGCACAGATGATCAGGAAACTGGGAGAAAACTCGCGCACCGCATGCAGGATGGCGCCGAGCGCCGCCGCCGCCGAACCGAGCACGATATTGCGCACGCCCGGCATGTCGCGCACGCCCCGCTGCAATACGAACCAGCCGGCGGCCTGCACCACCAGCTGCACCAGCAGCACCAGGTTCATGGTCAGCAGATCAACTTTCATTCCCGGCTCTTCTTTGCTTTATCTGATCTGTCGATGACTTCAGGCTGCCTGCTGCGGCACCAGGCTGGGCAGCCGCAGCACGGCCAGACGGCCCGGCCCGGCGGCCGCACCGCAGAGCAATTCGCCGCCCTGCGCTTCCAGCAGCCGCCGCGCGGTAATTTCGCTCAGGGATTCGCCATCATTGGCCTGGGCATTGCCTTCCAGGATCAGTTCGGCCGCCATCTCGCCGCCCTCCGCCTTTGCCTGGCGCAGCAGCAGTTTCAGCGGCACGGGCTGCGGCCCGCCACCATGCATCCCGGCGCCATGCAGCGCGGCATCCACCAGGCTGGCAATGGCGATGCGGGTGAGATCGGGATCGCCCTGCACCATGCAGCGCTGCGGCAGGTCGAGATCGATCCGGGCGGCCTGCTGCTCATCCAGCCCGACATGCCATTCATCAAGCTGGTCGGCCAGATCGAAAGCCTCGCGGCGCGGTTCGCCCAGGCCGCTTTGCAGCCGCTCCTGCGCCAGGAAGGCATCGATCATCAGCCGCAGCCGCTGGCCTTCGTTGCGCATCGCCGCCACTTCGCCCAGCTGCGGCGCCGCTTCCGGCTTGTTCGACAGCGTGATGCCGATCATCTCGGCGGCGCGGTCCATGATCGCCAGCGGCGTGCGGAATTCATGGCTCACCATGTCGAGGAAATGCCGCTGCTCGCGCCGCGCCGCACTTTCCTCGGCCAGGGCGGCGGCCAGTTCGGCCTGCAGCAGCCGGCGCTGATCGGCCTCGCGCAGCAGCATCTCGTTCTGCTGCACCAGGGCATAGGCCAGCCGGCTGCCGAGCAGGGCAACGATGCCGATGAAGAAGAAAGCGGCGTAGAGGATGAATTCCAGGAAGTAGACGCCGCGGATGCCGGCTGGCACCAGGCTGTTGCCGGTGAGGATTTCCTCCAGGCCGTCGATGAAGCGGAAAGTGGAGAAGGCGGCATGGAACAGGTTCAGCGCCGTGATCAGGCCGCGGATCACCTTGGGCGCCTGCTGCGCACCCCAGGCTTCACGCGCGCAGGCCAGCGCGATGCCAATGCCGAACACCGCGCCGATGGCACCGATCCAGCCCATATGGCCGGGTACGAACAGGGCATAGAGCGGCCAGGCGATGATGTTCAGCGCATAGAGCCCGATGGCAATGCGCCAGGGGCGCGGCCGGTCGGCCATGTCGGCGAGCGCGAACAGGGTGAGCACCAGGCCACCAACCCCAAGGTAATTCGCCACCACATCGCTGATCCAGACATTGACCTCGCCGCGCAGGCTGACCAGCAGCAGGCCGGGCACGAACAGCAGCGAGGAGATGAACGAGGTTTTCACGCCGGGCGTATGCGGCTGGTTGCGCCAGATCAGCAGCCAGCCGATGCCTTGCAGCAGCAGCACCGCCGCCAGCACCACCGCAAGCGTCTTTTGATCAAGCAGCATGGTTTCCGCTCCTGTGCAGACCGGTTCCCGCCTGATCGGATTCCGGCGCGTTGTCGCGCTGGCCCGAAAGCGGCAGATAGACCGTGAAGATGGTGCCCTGGCCGGGCTGGCTGTGAACCGTGAACCGCCCGCCATGCCACTGGATCAGGCGCGCGGCACTGAACAGGCCAAGCCCGGTGCCGGGAATCGTGGCGGCATTGCCGGCGCGGAAGAAGCGCGTGCCGATGCCGTGCAGATCCTGCGCCGGGATGCCGATGCCGCGGTCAGCGACGCGGATTTCCGCTTCCTCGCCGGTGATCGAGAGGCTGAGCGCCACCGGCTGGTCGAGCGGGGAATATTTCAGCGCGTTATCGATCAGGTTGGCCAGCGCCAGCGATAGCATGGCGGCATTGGCCTGCACCCGCACCGGGATTTCCGGCAGGCGCAGATGGATGCGGCCGGGACGGTCCGGCGGCTGGCGCTGTTCGGCCAGATCGCCCAGCAGGCCGCCGAGTTCCACATCATCCTGCGGCAGCTGCGCCATATGCTCGGTCACCTGGCGGTCGAGCAGGAATGTATCGATCAGCGTGCGCAGCCGGTGCGCGGCAGTGACGATGGCATGCGCCCTGCCGGCAACCGCCGGATCCGCCGTCAATGCCTCGGCACGGCCGATCACGCGCAGCAGCGGGCTGCGGAAATCATCGGCGATGCGGGCGATGAAGCCGTGCTGCTCGCGCCGCAAGGCGGCTTCCTGCGACAGGGCAGTATCGAGCTGACGCTGTATGTTCGCGCGCTGCTGCAATTCGCCGACCAGCTGATCGTTGCGCTGGCGCACATTGCGGTGCAGCTGCAAGCCCAGCAGCACGCCGAACACGATGCTGACGGCGATGGTGGCGACAATATTCTCGCAGGCCCAGATCAGGCGGCTGAGCGACGGATCCATGACGCCCTCATGTACCGTGTCGCCGATGCCGGACAGGCCACGGCCGAGGCTGAAGCCGGCATGCAGCAGCCAGGCACCGGCGCAGACGGCGCGCAGGTTGCGCGGCAGCGCGGCGCCCCACAATGTCCAGGCCATGCCGAAGGCCAGCGCGGCCAGCAGCGGCGTGTTGAGCAGGGTGCGGTAGCCGCGTTCATCGGGCCAGAAGCCGAGCAGGAACGGCCAGACCACGGCCAGCAGCGCGGTGCTGCCGTAGACCAGACGGGTCTGGCGTGGGCGGTGCAGCAGATCGGCATGGGCGAACTGCATCAGGCCGGCGCTGTAGATGAAAATCACATTGGCGACGTAGCTGGAAATCCAGGCCGGCAACACATCGCGCAGCACCAGCAGCACCACGCCGGCGCCATTGAGGATGATCGATGCTGTCCACACATTGAGGCCCGGCTGCTTCGGCTGCACCCGCCACACGATCACCCAGGCAATGCCGTGGATCAGCATCAATGCCGCCTGCACGATCAGCAATGTGCGCAGGTCCAGCAGCATCAGGCCCCCTGCTGCAAGGGCAGGTGCACGGTGACCCGCGTACCCTGTTCAGGCGCCGAGGACACCAGGAAACGGCCGCCATGGAACTGGATCAGCCGCGCGGCACTGAAGAGCCCGAGCCCCGTACCCTGCACATTCGCGGTGTTGCCGGCGCGGTAGAAGCGCTTGCCGATGGCGCCAAGGTCGCTTTCCGGGATGCCGATGCCACGATCCTGCACCGTCACCACCGCTTCACCCTGCTCGCGCCGCAGGCTGATATCCACGGCGGCATCACTGGCGGAATATTTCAACGCATTGTCCACCAGGTTGCCGAACACGATGGCCAGCATCGCGGCATCGCCATGGGCGGTAACGGCTTCCTGCGGCGCTTCCAGCCGCAGCCGCTGCCCGGCATTGGGCCGACCGCCGGGGCGGCCATGCTCGCGCAGCAGATTGCCCAGCAGCGCGCCCAGTTCCACGGCTTCATGGCGCATCTCGGCCATGCCGTTGCGGATGCGGCGTTCGAGCAGGAAGGTGCGGATCAGCAGTTTCAGCCGCGCATTGGCGCCGCTGATGGCATCCAGGCGCGGCATGATCTTCTCGCGGATATCCGCTGACGCGGCGCGCAGCGCCTCGGTATGGCCGGCGATGAGGCGCAGCGGGCGGTCGAATTCATGGCTGACGCGGGTGATGAGTTGCTGCTGCTCGCGCCGCATCGTCGATTCACGGCTCAGCGCACCGCGCAGCTGCACCTGCAGCATGCGCTGGGTGGCGATGATTTCGGTGAGGGCCTGATTCTGGTTCTGCGCATCGCGGGTCAGGCGGATGCCGAGCAGCATGGCGAAGACCACTGAATAGACAAACAGGGCGATGGTGTGCTCGAAGGTCCAGAACACATTGTAGAAATTGCCCAGCATGTAGGGTGTGCCGTCCGGCGTCAGCAGGCCATCGACACCGCGCACCGCCAAGGCCATGAAATGCAGCCAGGCGAGGACGAAGATCGGCCCGCGCGCATGCCATTCAAAGCTGGTATCGGTGTAGACCAGCCAGGCGAGGGTGAGGAACTGCATGCCGGCGAACAGCGCGTAAAGTACGATGCGGATGCCGATATCATCGGGCCGGGTGAACCAGAGATACGACCACAGCACCAGGGTGAGCAACGCCAGGCCATAGAGCAGCAGGCGTGGCCGCGGCCGGCGCAGCAGATCGGCAATGGCAAAGATCGTGAAACCCTGGCCCAGGATCAGGACCACATTGGCCAGCACCACCGAGAGCCAGCCATCGATCATGCCGCGCAGCGCCAGCAGCACCAGGGCCGCCGCGATCATCACGATGCCAAGCGTCCAGATCCGCAGGCCGGGCAGCCTGGGATGCGACAGCCACAGCATCACCCAGGCGAAACTGGCGGCGGCGGCCAGCCCGCTGGTGACAAACAATATGGTGCGGATATCCAGCATCAGGCCGCCATCGCCTTCATGCCGCCGCCACCGAGTCATGCAGCGGCAGATGAACGGTGATGCGCGTACCCGTCTCGGGCGAGGAATCGACCAGGAAGCGGCCGCCATGGAACTGGATCAACCGTGCGGCGCTGAACAGGCCAAGCCCGGTGCCGGGCACATTGGCGGTGTTGCCGGCGCGGAAGAAGCGCCGCCCGATGGCGCCGAGGTCACGTTCCGGAATCCCGATGCCCTGATCCTGCACGATCACCACCGCCTCGTCATGCTCGCGGGCGAGGCTGACATCCACCGTGGTCTCGACGCCGGAATATTTCAGCGCGTTGTCGATCAGGTTGCCGAACACGATCGCCAGCATCGCGGCATCACCGCGCGCCGTCACAGCAGTGTCAGGCCGCGTCAGCCGCAGCCGCCATTCGGCGCCGGGCCGGCCGCCGGGCCGGCCATGCTCGCGCATCAGGTCGGCGAGCAGCGCACCAAGTTCAACCGGATCACGGCGCATCTCGGCCATGCCGCCATGGATGCGGTGGTCGAGCAGGAATGTATCGATCAGCGTGCGCAGCCGCTGCGCCGCCGCACCGATGGCATCCAGCCGGGGCTGGATGCTGGCCTGCAGCGGCGGCGGCAGATTGCCAAGCCGTTCGGCGTTGTGCGTGATGCCGTGCAGAGGCTCGTCGAAATCGCGGCTGACCCGGGTGATGAAGCGCTGCTGCTCGCGGCGCAGGCTCGCTTCGGCATCCAGTGCCGAGCGCAACTGGCTCTGCAACCCGCGCTGGGCTTCGATCTCCTCGGCCAGAGCCAGATTGCGGCGTTGCAGATCTGCGGTCAGGCGGGCACCCAGCAGCACAGCGAAGGCAACAGTAAAGGCAATCACCGACAGCGTGTTCTCGAACGCCCAGAAGATATTCATGGCGGTGCCGCGCAGATAGGCCGCACCCTCGCTGAGCAAGGCGCCGCTGACACCATGCAGCAGCAATATGCCGGCATGGAAGATCGAGAACACGATACCCGGCAGCCGCTGCAGATGCGGCAGCGTGCGGTCGCGGATCAGCATCCAGCCAATGTAGGAAAACAGGCTGATGGCGAAGCAGGCATAGATCGTCTGGCGCAGACCAAGTTCATCCGGCCAGCCGAACCACAGCACCGGCCACAGCACGGCGGTGAGGCCGGTGATGCCATAGCCCAGCCGCTGGGGCCGCTGCTGCCCCAGCACATCGGCGAAGGCGAACATCACCAGCACCTGGCCATGCACCGCCAGCAGGTTGCCGACAATCACCGAGAGCCAGCCATCGACCACGCCACGCAGCGCCAGCAGCACCAGGCCGGCAGCAGCGCAGATTGTGGCCAGCAGCCAGGTGCGCACGCCAGGCAAATGGCGCTGGCCGCGCCAGACCGGCAGCCAGGCAAGGCTGACGCCGATGGCGAGGACGAAAGTGGCGAAAATCAGGGTGCGGACATCAAGCATCATCCGCAGCTATAGCACAGAATCCCGCCTAAACAGTTACCGGGCCACCCTGAATAATTGCCGGGGTTGTGTCCTTAAAGCGGCGCCGTGCGGCTGAAGGCGGGGGGGCGCTTTTCGCGATGCGAGGCCAGGCCTTCCCGGGCATCGGGGCCGCCGAAACCGAGCATTTCCAGCGCCAGCGAGGCATCGAAGCTGGGGCCGGCCATGCGCAGCCAGTTATTCAGGGCATATTTGGTCCAGCGCACCGCCGTGGGTGAGCCGGCGGCCAGCTTCTGCGCCACTTCCAGGGCCTTGGGATACAGCTCGGCCTCATCGACGCAGAGCGACACCAGGCCGATCCGTTCGGCTTCCTCGCCGCTCACCGGCTCGCAGAGCAGCAGGTGATACTTCGCCTTGGCCATGCCGCACAGCAGCGGCCAGACGATGGCGGCATGGTCGCCGGCGGCGACGCCGAGGCGGGTATGGCCATCGATGATGCGGGCATTCTTCGCCGCGATGGAGATATCGGCGAGCAGGCCGGCCACCAGGCCGGCACCCACCGCCGGGCCATGCATGGCCGAAACGATAGGCTTGGAGCAGTTGATGACGTTGTAGACCAGGTCGCGGGCTTCCTTCCAGGTCCGCGTCACGGTATCGAAATCCCGCGTCATCTGCTCCACCATGGCGAAATCGCCGCCAGCCGAGAAGCCGCGCCCCTCGCCGCGCAGGATCACCGCTGCCACATCCGGGTCTGCATCCACCACGCGCCAGATCTCGGCCAGTTCGCGATGCATCACCGCGTCAGCAGTGGGCAGCTTGCCGTCCTTGGCGATCATGGTGATATCCAGCACCCGGTCGGCCGGGCGGCCGATGCGCAGGCTGGTGAATTCGGCATACAGGTCGGTCATACGGTCTTACTCCGCCCCTTGAGCTTTGCCGGCCTTGTGCGCCTGGTACTGTGCCACCGCATCCATGGCGCGGGCGGAATAGACCATGGCGGCACCGGCATTGATCGAAATCGCCACGCCGAGCGTTTCGGCGATCTCGGCTTCGGTCGCCCCGGCCTTCAAGGCCGCCGCGGTATGCACGGCGATGCAGCCGTCGCAGCGCAGCGAGATGGCAGCCGACAGCGCGATCAGTTCGCGCATCTTTTCGCCCAGCCCGCCAACCTGCTTGCCCGCGCCGTTCATGGCGCGGTAGCCGGCCACCATATCGGGGTTGAGCTGAGCAATCGTGCCGACAGCCCCCGCGAGTTGTTTGCGATACTCGTTCCAGTCCATCATGCTCATGGCGTTCTCCCGTTTTTCATGTCGTGGCCGTCATCTTGGCGTAAAGCCCGGCCCCTGGTCCAGCGCCCGGCGTTTCGCTATTCTCTGGCCGGAGTTGCACCACAGTTACAGCCCAGGGATATGGCATGATGGAACATTTATTGGAGAAGGCGATTTTCGGCAGCCGCTGGCTGATGGCGCCGTTCTATCTCGGCCTCTCCTTCTGCCTGGTGCTGCTGCTGGTCAAGTTCGGCCAGGAATTGCTGCATGTCACCCCGGCGGTGCTGAGCATGACCGAGTCAGAGGTGGTGCTTTCCATCCTGGCACTGATCGACCTGTCACTGGCCGGCAACCTGCTGCTGCTGGTGATTTTCTCCGGCTATGAGAATTTCGTTTCCAAGATCGACGTGGCCGACCACAAGGACCGTCCCGAATGGATGGGCAAGGTGGATTTCTCCGGCCTTAAATTAAAGCTGCTGGCCTCCATCGTGGCGATTTCGGCGATCCAGCTGCTGCGCGCCTTCATGAACATCCAGTCGATCGACCAGGTGCAGCTTGCCTGGCTGGTCGGCATCCACATGGCCTTCGTGGTTTCCGGCGTGCTGCTGGCCTGGATGGACCGCCTCACCGAGGCACACCACCACTAGAGCAACCCAGATGCGGCGGCGCTCCCTGTTATTGCTGCCGCTGCTCTGGCTCGCCGCCTGCGCCGATAGCGCGCCGCCGCCCGCTGCCGCGCCCGAGCTATGGCGTGAAATGAAGGATGCCGGCTTCGCCCGGCATCGCGGCGGCGTGCCGCATACCGACCGCCTCGGCCTGCCGCGCCAGAGCCTGGATCCGGCGCGCTCGCTGTTCGCCCTGGTGCTCGACAATGCCATGGTGGATTACCAGCGCGGGGTGCGTTTCGGCTTCGCCAATGCCGCCGCCGCCGGCTTCAATGGCATTGCGCCCTGGCCGCAACAGCCGCGCGAGGCGATATTGCAGGCCGCCGCCGGTTCGCGGCTGCTGGCGGTGATGCCGCGCGCCCGGCCGGGCGAAACGGATTCTATCGAGATCGACGACATCGCCTGGTTCGATCCGGCCAATATCGACCTGGTGCGGCTGTTTCCCTTCCACAGCAACAGGCCGGCGATCCTTGGCGGCAGGGAGGGGTTGAGTGCGCTGCGCCAGCGCGTAGCGGCGCAATCGGAAGCCGCGCGGCCCCGGCCGGTCTGGACCGTGCTGCAGGCTTTCGCCGCGCCGGGAGAGGAGCGCCGCCTGCCGACGCCGCAGGAAGCGCGCGCCCTGGCCTATGGCGCTTTGGCGGAAGGCGCCAGCGGCCTGGTCTGGTTCGCCGAGGACAGCTATGCCAGCCGCAGCATCGGCGCGCTCGGCATCGCGCCAGGTCCGCCGCTGGATTACGGCGTACAGGTTTTCGGCGAGAACCCGGCCCGCATGTTGCAGCCGACGCCGAACCAGGTCGCCGCCGCCGGCAGCCTGTGGCAGGCGATTGCGCGCATGAACCGCGAGATCGAACGCCTGACACCGGCCCTGCTGAGCCACACGGCGATGTTCGATTACCGCGTGCGGCTGCTG